>VBCZ01000135.1:7250-11522 GCA_005889025.1 Betaproteobacteria bacterium | reverse complement strand
GATCTGGTGTTCGATCTCATCGGCGGCGACATCGGTAAGCGGTCCGCGCGCCTGGTTCGAGCCGGAGGAACGCTGGTGTCCATCGTCGGGCCGAGTGAGGCACGGCCCGCCGACGGTCTGGCGGTCGACTTCGTTGTCGAGTCCGATCGTGCCCAACTGAGCGAGATCGTCCAGCGAGTGCGGGACGGACGACTGCGGACGAACATCGGCACCGTCTCGACCCTCGACGATGCCGTCGCCGCCTTCAACCCGACCGAGCGACGCCAAGGGAAGACGATCATTCGCGTTCGTCCGTGAGGACTCGGCGAGGGCGAGCGGCTGTACGCCGTCGGCCGCAGCCTCACGACCGCGCTCACCGCGACAGCGTTATTGGCGAAGATTTGGCTCGCAAAGGACCGACCGCTTTCTACATGCGCGACAGGCCGCAATGGGTCGAACTGCGACTGTCGATGATTAGACCGAGTTCGGGCCAACTCCTGCCGTTCGGGGTCGCGGCGGAAATTTTCCGTGAGCGGCCATTCGCGCCAGCACACCGAGGCAGCGGTGGCGGTGGGATGCGCGGCGGCGGCACCAAAGCGGCGAGGCGGTCGATCAGTTCCAAGGGTGTGAGAAACAGTGCACGCTCCCCGGCCGGGCTGGGCTTGGTGCTCTGGTAGAGAAGGTGCTCACCATTGAGTTCGCGCAACCGTTCCAGGGCAAACGGTGGCCCCACTCATCAATGTCGGTGAAGTTTACACAAGTGATACACGCTCACTTCCAGCGTCCTTCAGTTGCCCGATGAAACAGCGACTTGAAAAATTGGCACGTTTCTCGCTCGACACTGCGGCTACGCGGCGATGTATCGATTTCCATTTTGGGGATTCCGATGAAATTCTCGATGAACGTTCTAAATAGTGCTTGTTTGCTGTTATTTGCAGCCGGTGCATCTGCTGGCCCAGTGAGCCAGTACTATCTGACCGCCGGTGATCAAGGTACGAATTGGGTAGTGCAGGGGTCCGGCGTGGTGAACACCTGGAGGCAGCAGCACCCCACTAACCAGGGAGAGTACGCAATCGCGGTGACGTCGACGGTGAAGACCTTGGGAAATGGGAACTGCAACGGCACTGGTTGCGGGCTCGGTTCCCAGTACACGCTTGGCGGAACTTATACCGGCACTGATTATCCCTATCCGCCAGTCACCGGATCCTTCTACGACAGCGCGAGTGACGGTGTAAACAACTTCCTTGTTGATTTACGCCAAGTGGGCACCGTATGGGAAACCAATGGTTCCTACGCGAACCCAGTGCGGCTTTTCGACGTAGGCGCGGGATTCCTTGGTATCACTTTTGACCAAATCGACAATACACTTTGGATTTCGCAGTTCTCGGGCAATGCGGTCAGGCACTACACTCTCGGCGGATCCTTGCTAGGCTCGTTCAATGTTGCGGGACTGTCCACACTAACGTCGCTCGCCCTTGATCCCGCAGACCGAACGCTTTGGATGGGGTCACAGGGCACGGAGGGAACGTTCTACCAATACAGCAGAGCTGGCGCGCTCTTAAGCACACAAACGTATGCGGCATTGCAAAATCAGAACACTCTGGGTGGAGAATTTCGCGTTACGGCGGCGGTGGTGCCGGAACCAGCTACCCTTGCTCTCCTAGGGCTCGGACTTGCGGCTCTGGGAGTATCGCGTCGACGCAAGCTGAAGTAGCCCAAGCGCACCGCGGCAGACAAACCCCATCCGACTGGCGGGTTTGTATTCGCGGCACGTCGTTTGCTGAGGCGAACTGACGCAGCACGGTCTCGGCGGAAATCCAATGTCCTACGGAGTTGAATGGGCGTCCGCTTCCGCACCAGCGAACGCCGGCTTTGCGCAGAATCGATGGACTACAACGGGTCGGTTTCGGGCGGCCACGAATGTCGCAACGCGGCTCAGAAGTAATCGCGCTGCTACTCCCTACCAACTTGCGATCAGAGCGGCGATCCCTGGCGCGACGAAAGCTGTGATGAGACCGATCCAGCCAGTCGCTCGGCGATGACTACATCGCTGCGCAGCGCACACGAGCCCACATTAGCGTCGCCGTGCAACCTGCGATGCGGCCTGGCCTCGTTGGCGGATGGGCTTCTCTCGATGGCTCGGCAGGACCTCCATGCCTGCTTGCCCCAGTGAGAGGCGAGCAATTAACGCGTGGAGGCATTCACAACGCTTTCACACTGGCCGATGGGCGCGATGCGCGTCTTCCACTTTCCATTGGCACCAAAATACTGCTGCGTGGCGAAAGCACAACCGCTGACACTCGGATCCACGGAGACCGAGGAAAAGTCACCGAATCTGCCCTGGGTACTGATGCCCCCGGAGGCGTAGATCGTGCCAGGGCCTGCGATCGTCGCGATCGGCTGACTGGCATCCCCGGACGCGAACACTGCTGAGGTCGCCATCCCGGCAGGGGTGTCGGTAAACGCCCAGTTGAGATACACGGTCTTTCCGCGCGGAGTGATCCCCACTGCGAGAGAAGAATTGAAGTCGTCGCTGCTTCCGCTGTGGAATGCCAAAGGCGTCGCAGCGGTGTTGTTGCGCGTGTCCACGGCTCCGTAGCGCACGGTAGGAAAAGCCATCATCGTCCCCATCATGAGTGAACCAAATGAAAGCTTTTGCACACCGAATGTGGCATGCGCGGTGAACTCCACGAGATTCGCCAGTAATTCCTGCCTGCTCGGCGAGTGCCTGTCACTTTCTACAGTTCACCCGAACATCCTCACGAATAGTTTGAGCTGATCGCACGACGCAAGCAGTAGCTCGCGCGTGTTCGCGATCGTTTCTGCTGAACCCCCCACCTGCGACCGCCTCATCCCTTTGGATGATTGCGCGCGTCGCGGCCTCGGCGGAAATTGCCATACCGGGCAAATAAGCGCGGCCAGGTGCTTTCTTAGGGGACATCGTTGGGGGGATGGAGGTTACGGGGGTTCGTCGACGCGCGTGCACAGCTCGCGATCACGATTGCGGCATTCGCACTTCTGAGCATGGCATCGGCTATTGCGGCGCAGGGCGTGTCGTTCCCAACGACGGTTATCTATCCTGTTGGCAGTTTTCCCCGTTCGCTGGCCATTGCTGACTTCGATGGCGACGGCAAGGCGGATCTGGCCGTCGTCAATGAAACTAGTCAAACGGTATCGATCCTGCTTGGCCACGGTGACGGCACGTTTACGGCCGCACCCTCCCTTTATGTACTTGGCGGCGGCTTCGCGATGCAGGTCGCAGTCGGCGACTTCAACGGCGACGGCAAGGTCGATCTGGCGGTCACCAATCTGCTTGGCCACAACGTCGCCGTTTTTCTTGGCCATGGCGATGGCACGTTTGGCACGGCGACGACGTTCAGTGTGAATGGCGCGGCATTTGCCGTGGCTACCGCGGATGTGAATGGCGACGGCAAAATCGATCTGGTGGTGACCAACGCCGCCGGCGGCACCATCGGACAGACGCTTCAGGTGTTACTCGGCAATGGTGATGGCACCTTCGCCACAGCGGTGTCCTATCCCACGGAAGCGGACCCGCATTGGGTTTCGATCGGGGATTTCAATGGCGACGGCCATTTGGATCTCATTACAGCGAACAGTAGCAGCAACACGGTGTCGCTCCTCCTCGGGCGGGGCGACGGCACGTTTCAACCACCAACTAACTTTGCTACCGGTGTCGCCCCTCAAGCAATTGCGGTAGCTGATTTCAATGGAGACGGCGATCTCGACTTCGCCGTTACCAATAGCAGCAGCAATTCGGTGTCGATCCATCTGGGTGACGGTCATGGCGGCTTTGTCGCGGCGACATCGTTGACCACGGGCAGCACGCCGACAGGCATTGCACTGTGCGATGTCAATGGTGACGGGGCGCCGGATCTTGTCGTCGCCAACCAGTCTGGCAACAGCTTGTCGATCTTCATTAGCAACGGCGACGCTACGTTTCAGCCGGCGGTGACCCTGAACCTGGGTCAAGCGCCCGACCCAGTCGCCGTCGCTGACCTTAACGGCGACGGCAAAGCCGACGTGATTGCCGGCGAGGTTTATGTGAGCAGCGTCGCAGTCGCACTCAACGCTACGAGCTTTCCAGCGACGATCACTGCACAGTCCGGAACGCCGCAGAGCGCACCACTCAACACCGCATATGCGACCGCAATGACAGTGCTGGTGGCTGATGCCGGGAACCAGCCATTGCCAGGCCTGGTAGTCACGTTCAGTGCCGCTGCAAGCGGCGCGTCGGGTCTTTTTGCTGGCGGCCTGAGAAGCGCGCGCGCCATA
>VBCZ01000135.1:1342-7206 GCA_005889025.1 Betaproteobacteria bacterium | reverse complement strand
CCACGGGCTCATTTTCTATTGTCGCTCGCGTCGGGACGATCAGCACGAACTTCGCTTTGACTAATGGTGTTGTGACTTCGCAGGCGCCAGTGTTTACCAGTTCTCCGCCGCCCAACGGCGTGTTCAACCTTGCCTATTCCTTCGGTGTGACTGCGAGCGGAACGCCAGCGCCGACGTTTAGTGTTCCCGCCAATGCCCTTCCGCCAGGGCTGGGCCTACAAAGTGTCGCGGGTGTGATCAGTGGAATCCCAAGCGCTTCGGGCACGTTTGCGGGCACGTTGACTGCGACCAATGGCGTACCCCCGGATGCGACTCAAACTTTTGCCGTCACGATCAACCAGGCCAACCAAACGATCACTTTCAATCCACCGGGCAATCAGACGATCGTCAATCCACCATTCACGATCAGTGCGACGGCGTCATCGGGCCTGCCTATAAGCTTTGCTTCGCTTACGCCATCGGTCTGCACGGTAAACGGCAACACGGTTTTTTTAGTGGCAATCGGCCCCTGCACCATTCGTTCGTCGCAAGCCGGCAATGCCAACTACAGTGCGGCACCGAATGTTAACCAGAGCTTCCAAGTCACGGCGACTAACACCTCCGGCAGCAGTAATGTGGCATTGGCGAGCGCGGGCGCGGTGGCGTCGGCCTCGAGCAGCTACAGCGCCGGCTACCCGGTGGCCGCGGTCAACAACAACGAGCGGGCCGGCGTCAACTGGGGCACCGGTGGCGGCTGGGCCGCCGCCAGCGCGCCCCCCGGCTGGGTGCAGATCGACTTCAATGGCGCCAAGACCATCGATCACGTGGTGGTCTATACCTTGCAGGACGGCTACGGCGCCCCGGTCGAGCCCACCGATAGCCTGACCTTCAGCGTGTATGGCATTACCGATTTCACGGTCCAGGCTTGGGATGGTTCGACTTGGGTAACGCTGGGCAGCGTCGTCGGCAACAACCTGGTCAAGCGCACGGTCAGCTTTGCGGCGTATACCACCCCTCGGATCCGAGTCAATGTCACCCGGTCGCTGCTGAGCGTCCCCACCATCGTCGAAATCGAAGCCTGGGCAGTTGGTAGCAGCGGGACTAGTCAGACTATCACTTTCAACGCACCGGACGACCAGGCGTTCGGTGTGGCGCCGTTTGCGCTCGCTGCGACGGCATCATCGAATTTGCCGGTGAGCTTTACCTCGCTCACCACGGCGGTATGTACGGTGAGCGGCGCAACGGTCACGATTATTGGCGCTGGGACTTGCACGATCCAATCGTCTCAATCCGGCAACGCCAACTACTCTGCGGCGCCGAACGTCAGTCAGAGTTTTACAGTCACTAGCGTGCTCCAGAGCCAGACGATCACTTTCGGAGCTTTGAGCAATCAGACATTTGGAGCGGCGCCGTTCACCGTTAGCGCCACCGCATCCTCGGGCCTACTCGTTAACTTCGCGTCACTGACGACACCGGTGTGCATGGTCGGCGGATCGACGGTAACGTTGGTTAGCGCGGGCACCTGCATCATCCAGGCATCGCAGGCCGGCAATGCCACTTACGCAGCGGCACCCAACGTCAATCAAAGCTTCAGCGTCACGCTGTCCTCTCACACGCTCAGCTTTGCCCCCGCCGTCAACTACGCGACAGGCACCTTTCCGGAAAGCCTTGCGCTCGGTGACTTCAACGGCGATGGCACACCAGACTTGGCGGTTGCCAACGCATTTTCTGCCAATGTTTCCATTCTAATCGGCCACACCGACGGCACATTTGCGCCGGGCACGACCGTGGCGTCGGGCGGCACACCCGTCGCGGTAGCGGTGGGAGATTTCAACGGTGACGGCAAGCTCGATCTGGCAGTCTGCGACTTCACCAGCGGCAGCGTCATCATATTTTCCGGCAATAGCAATGGAACATTTACGCGTGTCGGATCGTTCAGTTCCGGGCTCTATCCGGATGGTCTCGGCGTGGCCGATGTCAATCGTGACGGCAAGCTTGACTTGGTCATCGTCAACAACACATCTGGCAATACCACCGGCCAAACGGTCACGGTACTGCTGGGCAACGGTGACGGCTCATTTCGTGCACCAGTGAGTTACCCGACAGGCACAAGTCCCGCCGCCGTCGTCGTCGCTGATTTCAATGGCGACGGCAAACCGGATCTAGCCGTCGCCAACTTCGGCAGCAACACCGTTTCAATCCTTATGGGTAACGGCGACGGCACCTTTGCCGCCGCGGTGAACTATACGGTGGGAAACGGTCCGGACGGACTTGCCGTCGGAGACTTCAATGGCGACGGCAAGCTCGATCTGGCGGTCGTCAACGACTATAGCGGGAACGTCTCCATCTTCCTTGGCCGCGGTGACGGCACGTTTGGCGCCGCGATCAATTTCGCGACCGGCTACGGCTCGGCGAGCGTTGCCGTCGCCGATTTTAATGGCGATGGATGGGCCGATCTTGCCGTCGTCAATCGCTTCGACAACACCATGGTCGTTCTGCTCGGCAACGGCAATGGAACGTTCCAGGGGCCGTTGACTTACGGCGTAGGCGGACAGGCCGGCGCCATCGTCGCCAAAGATCTGAATGGTGATGGCAAACCTGATCTGGTAGTGACCAGCGCCGCAAACAACAACATCTCGGTGTTGCTCCAGACGAGTGGCGTCCCGCCGGCGAATCTTAGCGTTCAATCGGGTAGCCCGCAGAGCGCAGCCGTCGGCACCGTGTATGCAACACTTTTCGCGGTATTAGTACAGGACGCAGGCGGCCATCCGCTGCCTGGCGTGGCGATCACGTTTGCGGCGCCGGCGACCGGCGCCTCGGGCGCGTTCAGCGGCGCGGGAACCGTCGCTCAGGCAGCGAGCAATGTGTCCGGCGTCGCGACCGCGCCGGCCTTCACAGCGAACTCGATCGGTGGGGCTTTCACCGTAATCGCCAGTTATTCAGGGTCGACTGCAAGTTTCGCGCTTGCGAATACAACAAGCACACAGGCACCACAGTTCACCAGCAGCTCACCGCCTAATGGCACATATGGAATCCCGTACGCATTTACGCTTACAGCCAGTGGGGTGCCCCCGCCAGTTTTCGGAGTAGTTGGCGCGTTACCGCAAGGCTTGACGTTGAATGCGACAACGGGAGCGATCACCGGTACACCAATCCTCATGGGCAACGCCAACGGAGGCTTTACGACCAACAACGGCGTTGGCACATGGGCCATACAGCCGTTCAACATCCTTATTGCTCCGAGAATTACATTTGGCGCATTGAACAACCAACCGCTGGGGACGCCACCGTTCGCAGTAACCGCTACCGCCTCGTCGGGCCTGCCCGTAACCTTCACCTCGCTCACTCCAACGGTATGTACGATCAATGGGAGCATGGTAACGCTGGTTGCGGCGGGAACGTGCACCATTCGTGCGTCCCAAGCTGGCGACGCAACGTACAGCGCAGCGACGAATGTCGACCAGAGTTTTGCCGTAATGCCGATACTTGCGAATCAGATCACGTTCGGAGCGTTGAACAATCGGACGTTCGGTGCCGGCCCATTCGCCATCAGCCATCGTCAGGGTTGCCGGTGACTTTTTCTTCGCTGACTTTGAGCGTATGCATAGTGAATGCCAACACGGCGACGCTTCTCGCCGTGGGCACATGCACCATCCGCGCTGCGCAAGGGGGCGACGCGACGCATTCCCCGGCGCCCGATGTCGACCGCAGCTTCACGGTGACCGCCGAGAGCCAGACGATAGTCATTACGAGCCCGATTTCGAGCGTGTCTCTAGGCGCGCCGCAGGAATTGTATGCGATTGCATCTTCGGGTCTGCCCGTCAGTTTTACGTCGCTCACGCCTGCGATCTGCAGGATTGATGCGAACCTCATCATGGGCCTCACGAGCGGCACTTGTACGATTCGTGCTACCCAAGGAGGCGATGCGAACTTCAGCGCCGCGCCCAATGTCGAGAGAAGCTTGTTGATCACTGCCGCTTTTGAGTACCTAACGTTCTGGCCGCTCGGCGATCATTTCAGAACCGACCCGCCGGTGCAGCTTAGCGCGAGTACGCCATCGGGACTCCCGGTCACATTTTCATCGCTGACGCCTTCGGTTTGTCGGGTCGACGGCAGCATCGCGACTCTGCTCACAGGAGGCACCTGCACCGTGCGCGCGTCGCAGACGGGCAGCGCAGAGTTCCAGCCGGCGTCAACGGATCAATCCTTCTTTGTATTGACGCTTTACTCTCCAGATCCCCCAGCGCCATTCACGGGCCCGCTCGTGGTGTACTCCACCTACTTGGGAAGCTCCAGCAATGACACGGCCTTCGATGTTGTCGTCGGATCCGATGGAAACGCGTACGTCAGCGGTTCGGTCGCATCGACATATTTTCCCGGTCTGAGCTCGGCTGCATTCACCAACGGCGGACTGGATCTGCTCTACGTCGCGAAGATTGGCGCGAATGATGGAGGCCTCGGCTGGGTGACCGCGGTGGGTGGCCGTGCTGCCGACATCACGAACTCGGGCAGATTTGCTTACGTCGGAGCCGTGCTGCCATCGATAATTTGGGGTGGCGGACAGGTCGAGGCGATGGCGCGGGATGCCGCCAGCAATATTTACGTCGCGGCCTACGCAAATTCGGTGGATTTTCCAGTGCGCGGAGGCACCTATTTGCGCAACGGCGCCAAACGTATCTTCCAGATCGCGCCGAGCGGAACGATGCAGGCGCTGGGCGCGGCGATCGATCCCGCAGTGTCAACGATTCGCGCCCTTGTGGTAGATAGCGCCGGTAGTGTCTATTTTACGGGCGTGGCCGGCACGGGCTTGACCACGAGTCCCAATGCGGTGATTCGCTCCGTTCCAGCCGAAACGACGACAGCACCCTATCTGATCAAGCTTGCGCCAGGAGGTAACGACACGGTGTTCGCAACGTATTTATCGGTACCCGGTAGCCGGCCCGGCACGCGAACGCTGCAATCACACTTAGACGCGGCAACAACCGCCTATGCGCTTGCGGTCGATAGCGCAGGCAACACTTACCTCGCCGGGCAAGCGACTGCTGACGATTTTCCGGTCACGCCGGGAGCCGCGGGCGACGAACGCTGGACTCAGGACATTCGGTTCCGCGATGCATTCGTGGCAAAGGTCAATGCGGGTGGCACCGCATTTGTGTTCGTCGCCCGACTCGGTGGTTCTGATGCAGAGCGCGCCACCAGCATCGCGCTAAGCCCCGACGGCGGTATTGTGATCGGTGGCAAGTCGGCGACGTATCCACTCTACGGGAGCGGTGCCTTTCAGACGCAGGTTATTTTTGGACCACATTCCAATGCGGATCGGGAAATCGGGTTTATCGCGAAGCTTTTGCCGGACGGGTCGGATTGGCAGTTCGTTGCGCCGATCGGAGCCTCTCGTGGAAGTCTCGTTGACAATGGTGGTTTCTCCGACAGAGACGCATTTCCGGTCAAGGTCGCGGTAGACGCTGGTGGAGCGATTTATGCGATCGGAACGACTTCAACCAGTCGATCGCTTCCTCTGACGAGCAATCTCTCCGGCGTGCCCGCTTCTGGCGCATTCATCATGAAGCTTTCTGCCGACGGCTCGCAGCAGATTTATTCGACTGCGCTTGGAGGCGCCAGCGCGGCAACGGGCCTCGCGCTCGACGGCTTCGGCAATGCCTATCTCGCAGGATACGGAGGCTTCATAAGCGGCTATGGCGCCGGACCACCATTGCTCAACGGTCGAGCAGTCCCGAATGCCGATTCGAACTGGGGCGGCGTGTTCGTGGCCAAATTCAATGATCTGATCGCGCCCGTCACGCTGACGACTGACGCGAATCCGGGCAATGCAGGCCGGAGCGTAAATCTCATTGCGCGCCTCGCTGATGCACGTTTCACCGGTACGA
>VBCZ01000135.1:0-1302 GCA_005889025.1 Betaproteobacteria bacterium | reverse complement strand
GACGTTTACTACCGGCATACATCGCCTAAGCGCGACCTATCTGGGTAGCGGACCATTCAACGGGTCCGCGGCTGCCGAAATCATCCCGGTCATTAACCAGGCACCCGCGGGCCAGTAGGCGATGCGTCATCAGCTCACACTTGCCGTTGTTTTTTTGGTCGCACTCAGTCCGTCAGCAGCATTCGCGGACATTCAGACGCCTGACTCGCCGATCGTCTACTTGATTGCGCCGCGCCGGGATGCCCGGTTCGTCACACCCGCGGCACCTGTGTTCTATGCAATCGCATACGCCGGCAGCACATCGTTTCCATCGAGTATTGCCTATGTCGAATTTCTCGATGGAGAGACCGTGATCGCCAGAGTGACGGCGCCGAACAGCGATCCTGTTGGGCAGGGATACGCATTTGTTTGGCAGAATCCACCGCTTGGTCTGCATCTGATTTACGCACGAGCTACCGATACGTTCGGGCATTCTGCGATAGGACCCGATAGGATCATCGTTTCCATCGTAGATTCCGATCCGCCGGTGCAGGTAGCGTTGAGCTCGCCGGCAACGGGGCAGATCTTCACCCCGGCAAATCCAGAGGGTCGAATTCGTCGCAGGGACTATCGTCGTGGCCACGGCGTTCCACCCACCATACAGTGCGACCTGGAACAACCCGCCGCCGGGTGACTTCATGCTTGTCGCCCGTGCAGTCGACGATCGCGGTTTGCTGATCGCGTCACCGGCGGCATATATCAAAGTGCTCGCTGCGCCACGTCAGCCGTCGGTTGTAATGACGGCGCCCGCATCGGGCGCCACGATCGCTTCGGGTGCGCCGCTGATGCTCGCTGCCGATGCGCTCGCACCCGACGGCGGCGTGGCGCACGTCGACTTCTACGCGGGCACAACGTTGGTTGGCAGCGCGGCGACTACGCCTTATCAGGTTTCCTGGACAAATCCGACGACAGGCGCGTTATCGCTTACCGCCAAGGCATACGATTTGCAAGGGAAAATTGGAGCATCCATGCCGGTACCCGTCACCGTAAGCAGCAACCCGCCACCAACGGTTGCTTTGACGGCTCCGGCGAACAACAGCGCGTATCCTGCTGTCGCGACTATTTTACTTAGGGCAACAGCAACCGCCAACAACGTCGGCGGATCGATCACCCGAGTCGATTTCTTCAGCGGCGGCACGACTTTGCTCGGCTCGGCGACGACTTCGCCTTATGCATTCAGTTGGGCGAACGTCGCCGCCGGCTCGTACGTTCTGACGGCCAAAGCGAGCGACAACCTTGGGACAAGCGCGATCTCGAGTCCGA
>VBCZ01000132.1:8567-13450 GCA_005889025.1 Betaproteobacteria bacterium | reverse complement strand
CGCACGCCGCGATTGACCAAGTTAACGATGGAGGCGAGAGCCCAATCAAGACAATCCGTACAGCGCGTCCAACTTGACAAGACAGTCCATCGAAATGCTGATCAAAGCTCAGCTCGTGGCCAAGATTGCCGAGATTCTCCAACGCTAAGGCCTTACCCAGACCCAAGCCGCACCGTCGCGAGGGATGTCTCAGCCTAAGAGCGTCGGTGTCCCCATAACCGAGATCCGCAGGGACGTTGCCAGTCCCCGAGTTCGTGCTTTGGTATTTGGGGGCGGTGATGTAAGGCGATGAGATTCGCGTTGCGCGGCAAGCACAGATTAAAGCGAGGTCCCGCTTTCTCGCGGGACCTCGCTTGGGAAGATCCGACGTTTATGAGCGACGGCCGCGATACAGCGAACGCCCGCCCAAAACAGTAACCAGACCGGCGAGCAGCAACAGGCCCCATTGGGTCAACGTCGGCACAGGAGTAATAGTGGCGGCCGAGGGACCGCCGACAGCGGAGATCTGAGTCGTGACGTATTGATTGAAGCTTGCGCTTGCCCCCGCGGCCAGGGTTAGCGGGTTGGCGAACCCCCAGAAATACGAGACCGAGCTATCGCTCGTGCTGCCCGGGTCGGTATAGTCCCAGGCGCTGCCGATGCTGCTCGGCCAGTTCGAGTAGCGCAACTGGTCGGGCGTGGTTGGCGCCGGGCTCAAGCTTCCGCCCCCTACAGTTGCGAACACGCTGAATGTCGGGGTCGCGATGTTATCCACCTCTTCGTAAAGCGTGAATGCAGGGCTGACAAAGGTCGTGGGCGTGCCCGTGAACGAGCCATCGGGATTGCGCGTACGGAAGAACGAGCCGTCGTTGCCCGCAATCTCCCAATCCCACATGTAACGCAAGCCGTATTGGCGCGGGGCCCCCGTCCTGTTGGTCACGGTAACGGTGTGCCTGACGTTGGTATCGGCGAGCGTCGTGCCGTTAATAACGACATCCTGGACCACAGTCCAGTTGGTCAGGGTATACGTGGTTCGGAAGCCCGTTCCCAACGAAACGGTGACCGGCGGCGTCGTGCACATATTTACTGTGGTGTAGCCTGCCAAGCCGGCAGCAGGGGTGGAACAGTTCACGAACATTTGCAGTGCCGTGGCATCGCGAAGGGTGATGTTTGACGTGCCCACCGGAAAGAAAACGGTCTGATTCGGATGCGGGTGACTTGCCCCGGTCAGAATGGTGAACTGCCCTGTCGTGTCTTGGATCTGGACCGTGAGAATGCCATTGGTTGCGGTGACTAAGGCCCTGGCCTGAAGGCGCGCATCGCCCTTGGCGATCGCGTCCGTGGCAGCGAACCCTATCGACACACTTACCAATGCAAGTAACAACCCAGTTGCTGCGGACATCCGCCCGCAGCGTGCCAGCTTCACCATTGGAGACTCCCCTATTAGTTGTTGAGGAAAGGGGGACGAGAGTGGAACGACGTCTGCTTAAAGAGACCTTGTTCTTGCTCATTCCTGCTTGTCTTGCCTCTATGAGCCGACGACTCAGCAGGCTACCCCACCCTAGCGCCCCAAGGGTAACAATACCAGAATTGCCTGCAAGAATGTCGCAATAGCTGTCAAGCCAAGGCTCGCGCGACAGGCATCTTGACACCGGCCGAACGATCGCAACCGGCCGTTGGTACCCCTATCGCCAGGCCGGAACCACACCGGCATGAGCTGGTATGGCGCCGAACCGGACCGATCTGTCAGAGCTGGCTCGGTTTGTTAAGACAGAATTCCGCATCTCGTAAGTGAATTCCCTGCGGTGGCGGGTCTCGGCGGATGGGAGGCGGGCGAGTGCCCGGGGAGAGGTCCAATGGCGATAGATCACGACAAGGTCATGGAAATCGCGGAGGCCTACACAACTGCCTGGAACTCGGGGTCGCCAGAAGCTGTCGCGGAGTTCTAAGCGGTCATTGCCGGATTTCTGCCGTCCAAGTGGGACAACTGAAGTCGAGTGGCGGCATTTCAAAACGAGGACAGTGCGCCACCCAACTCGGACCGTCGAGTCCTTGCGAAGCGGCCATTCAGCGTCCTGCACGAGAGGTGCATCTCGTCGATTCGTGCGCGAGCGCAATGGCGAGATGCCGTGAGGCGACGCGTCACTGGTTCTGTTCCTGTCGTGACGCGAGGCTGATTGCTTCGTTCCACAACATAAACAGATCCCCGGCACGCTCTACTTACCGGCGCCTGTTCGGAACTCAACTACCGAGCGAGCGGTCTGGCCCGGTGACCCACAGCTGCCAATCGATCTTCTTGAAAGCACACATCAGGGTGAACGACTCCTCGCCGTTCGACGGCGAAACCCCGGGCATCACTGGCCGGGGACCGAAGGATGGCACGGAAGGGCGGGTGATGCCGCGGCCCCTACGGCCCGAGGTTCAGCGCGCCCTCGTAAGAGCCCGAGAAAACGCCTCCGTCGCAGGCGCCGGTGACGCCGTCGAAGTTTCCGCCAAACGTCCCATGGCCGTTGACCGAGGCGAGCGATCCGGTTTCGCCCACGAGGACCCACGTCGCGTGGAAGGGCTGACCGGCCGGGGCAATCCCTTCGTAACGGTAGGTGGCGGTCCCCGACCGGCCCGCGACGGCGCCCGTGAATATGCCGCTGCCGTGGAACGTTGCGCTGCCGTCGGCGTAGATGACGTCGCGCTCGGTGCCGGCATAGGTCCCCAGGAGGGTGCCGAAGAAGTTCTCCGTGATGCCGACGGTCTCCACGGTGTTCGGTCCAGCCGCGCGGAATACCGGCGCGAAGTTGCAGTCGTCCCAAGTCCCCGATGCCTTGACCGGCGCCGCGCTGGTGACTGCGGGAAAGGCGATCGCAACAAGTACCATGAACAGTTGAATGCAACGTCGCGTAACGGATTGCATGTTTCCCCCTATGGCGCGGTGAAAAAATCAAACGCCTTTGCTGTGGCGTCCCGGCAGCACGACTGATGAGCTGAGAACTCAACAAGCCGATTCAACAATGGCAAGAACGCTACGCGCAAATAGAGGGTAATACCAGCTCCTACGAAACAAATTGCGGTAGCCTACACATGGACCGGATGCGGCCGCGCGGGAAGCGCGCAGTGAACGCGACGCGCACCTGCCCGCTCGTTGGCAACGTGACCGGCTGCTGTAGGTCTGAGGCTGTGTGGAAACTCGCGCACCCAATACCTGCGGGATTGAAAACTATTGGGCGATGGCACGTGCCAGGGTCCGCTTGCGGTTGGCATGTCGTAGAGGGAGATTGTCATGGCGGTGGCGGAACTTGAGGCAGTGTGGGGAGATCTTCTAGAAGTACAGATCACGTCTGTAATTGAAGATGCAGATGCCGCTAGCAGTCTGGCTAAAGTGTACGGCAAGTAGAACGCACAATTGCCTTTACGTATTTCTGGTTGTCGAGTGATCGCTCGTGGCCGGTCTGCGACCGTGGAGTTCGGCGGTCGCGACCAGCTCAGCGAGATTACGCCTCGGTTTGCACGGCGATCTCCAGTCCATCGTTGATCTCTATGCCGAGATACCTCACGGTAATTTCAAGCTTCGTATGTCCGAGCGGCAGTTGAACAGCCCGGAGATTCTAGGTCCGTCGGTAGATCCGGACTCAGGTTACCGTCGACGTTTCTTCAGGCTCGTCCGTCGCATAAGCAGCGTACGTTCCTCGATGGAAATTGAGGAGAGTTATAGTAAGACACCGGTCGTGCAGGCGGACCGGTAAAGTGACCAAAGGTCATTCGAAAGGGGTGTGCCATGATTTTAGGAATGTCGATATCCACGTTTACTTTGGTTCACGTCGTCCTGAGTCTGGTGGGAATTTTCGCCGGATTGATTGTCCTGTTCGGCATGTTCACCTCGAAAGCCTTTAATGGTTGGACTGCGCTCTTTCTCGCAACCACCGTCTTGACGAGCGTGACCGGGTTCTTCTTTCCGGCCGATCACATTCTGCCGTCGCATATGGTCGGGGTCGTTTCGCTGATCGTTTTGACCGTCGCGATCCTCGCACGCTACGTCTCTCATCTCGTGGGACCTTGGCGCTGGATCTACATCGCCGGTGCGGTCCTGGCTCTCTATTTGAATGTCTTCGTTGGGGTCGTACAGGCGTTCCAGAAGTTACCTCTTCTGTCGTCGCTGGCGCCGACGCAATCCGAGCCGCCATTCCTTATCGCGCAGTTCGTCGTGCTTGCGATCTTCATCGTGCTCGGCATCCTGGCCGTCCGATTGTTCCGCCCTCAAGTCGATTCAGCGGCACTCGGTGCGGCTTGATCTCGATTCAGTCAGAGTAGCTGGCCCCATGGCATCCAACACCCTTATCGATCTGCCGCCTGAAATTGCGAGCCGGCGCCATCAGATGTTTCCGGTGCTGACCGAGCCGGAGATCGCGCGCATCAGCAGATTTGGCACCGTGCAGCATTACCCACGCGGAACCCGCCTGTTCGCCGCGGGCGAGCCCGGTCCTGGGATGTTCGTGGTGCTCAAAGGCGCGATCGCGGTCAGCCAGCGTGACGGCCTGGGCCACGTCGTTCCCGTCGTGCGTCACGAGCCGGGAGGATTTTCCGCCGAGGTTGGTCAGCTTTCCGGCGGTTATTCGCTGGTGGACGGGCATGCTGAAGAGGATGTCGATGCGCTTCTGGTGCCGCCCGCTCAACTTCGCGCGCTCATCATCGCCGAGGCGGACCTCGGCGAGCGTATCGTCCGCGCGCTGATATTGCGTCGGGTTGGATTGATCGCATCCGGTGCGAGCGGCCCGGTGCTGATCGGCCGGCCGGAGTCTCCCCAGCTGCTGCGATTGCAGAACTTCCTCAGCCGCAATGGCCGTCCGCATCAGGCGATCGACCCTGTGCAGGACAGCGCTGCGGCCGCGCTGCTCGAGCAATACGGCGCCGCG
>VBCZ01000132.1:0-8530 GCA_005889025.1 Betaproteobacteria bacterium | reverse complement strand
CGGCAGTCCTCAATCCTTCCGAAAATGCGCTTGCCCGCTGCCTGGGAATGCTCGATTCGGCCGAACACAACGAGCTCTTCGATGTCGCCGTGGTGGGCGCGGGTCCCGCAGGACTCGCGACCGCCGTGTATGCAGCGTCGGAAGGTCTGCACGTCGTCGTTTTGGATTGCCGGTCGTATGGCGGCCAGGCCGGCGCCAGCGCACGAATTGAAAATTACCTGGGCTTTCCTACCGGCATCTCCGGACAGGCGCTCGCCGGCCGTGCCTTCGTCCAGGCACAGAAATTCGGCGCCGAGATCATGATTCCGGCGCAGGCCGCCGCTCTGGACTGCAGCAAAGCAGGACCGAGCGGGGAGTTGTCGTTGAAGCTCACCGATGAGCGGCGGCTGAGATCGAGGACGGTCGTCATTGCCAGCGGCGCGCGTTATCGCCGGCCCGCAGTGGAGCGATTGAGCGAGTTCGAAGGCCGGGGCGTCTCGTACTGGGCGTCCGCGTTCGAAGCGAAGACTTGTGCTGACGCGGAAGTGGCGCTCGTGGGAGGCGGCAACTCAGCCGGACAGGCCGCCGTGTTCATGGCGCAATACGCGATCAAGGTATTCATGCTGATACGCGGCCCGAGCCTCGCCGCCAGCATGTCGCGCTATCTGATCGACCGGATCAATGCGACTCCGAACATCGAGCTGCGACCCTACACCGAGCTCAAAGAGCTTCACGGAAACCGCGAAGAAGGCCTCTCTGCCGTGTCATGGCGCAACACTCGGACGGGTGTTGAAGAGAAGCGACCGATCCGGCATGTGTTCCTTTTTGTTGGCGCGGACCCCGAGACTCGTTGGCTGGAAGGCTGTGGCGTTGCTCTCGACTCGCATGGATTTGTGCTGACAGGTCAGGCGACCGCAAGCCTCGCTGCAGGGCATGTGCCCGCTCCACTGGAGTCGAGCGTGCCTGGCGTGTTTGCAGTCGGCGACGTGCGCTCCGGTTCGGTGAAGCGCGTTGGCGGCGCAATAGGGGAAGGCGCTGCCGCCGTGGCGTTGATCCATCAGTATCTTGCAGCGGCACCCGAATCCCGCCAGGCAGCGGGCACGACGCCGGGCTTGCCGGATCCATCTCCATTGCCCGACGAACACGATCACCTTGGAGCCAAGTCGCACCCGTCGGCTCAGAGGCTCAACCCATCATCCTAGGGGCGGAATACGCTCCTTGGCGGTTTCGGGGTACCGGCGTCGGTCGTCTGAGGAACTCGCTCCGGCAACCAAATCGCGATGGGCTCAACCTCATGCGCTAGGGTTCGAACCGCTGCGCTTTGAGCGGTGAAAATCTACGGTTTGACGAATTGCGACGCAGATTGCGCAGACACCGAATGAGCTTCGGGCCTTGTTCAGCTTTCCGCCCAAGTTCGGCGATCGGAGCTCGTTAGAACGCCGAAGCTCTCGCCGCAACCGCAGGTCTGGCGTGCGTTCGGGTTGTCGAAAATTACGCGCCGCACCAGCCCTTGATGGCTCACATCGAGCCGAGTGCCCTGAAGGTACGGCATGCTCGCTGCATCAATGACAATACGCAAGCGACGAGTCTCAAAAACCGAATCTTCGTCTCGGATAACGTCCGAAGGTTCGATGCGATAGCCGTGGCCTGAGCAGCCTGCTGGTTCTACGATCAGGCGAACCGCCACTGCGCTTGGATGTTTGGCGAGCTGGTCTGCGAGATATTCCGCAGCATGCTCACTGACGGTTACCGGTAGCATGGATGAGTGGACTGGCGCGTCCTCGCGCGAGATCTCGATCAAAAGCTCGCCGATGCCGCTGACCTGACATGCGAGCCGGGCGTCTGAGTCGGCAGCGCCGCTCCGATCGAGTAGGTCGAGCTCATCTTCGCTCGCTGCGTTAAGGCCCTCCATCCCCTCGCGAATTACGACTTGGCAGCTTGTGCAGGCCAGCTTGCCCCCGCAGTCATGGGCGATGCCAATGCCATCCTGCAGCAGGCGGTCAAGGAGAATCTCCCCGCGCTCGAGACTGAGCGTAAGCTTTTCCATGGGATTCATAGGACCACCGCTGCGGACCACGGTTCAATTGCTACGCCAAGAAAGGAGCCTCGTGAAGCACAATCCTGCCTTTGGGGAAGGTGCCAGCGGCAACGCGTCCGAATTCCGCGAGAGGTGCTCGTTACCGCCAATTCAAGCTGCAAGGATCACGCGCGAAGCTTTCAGCATGCCGGCAATCTGCGTATGCAATCCCACTGTCGCTCGCGACCGCTAGTGTCGCGAATCAGAAATTCGCGACATATTTATTTCCGTCATTCCCGCGAAAGCGGGAATCCATTGGCTTTGAAAATAAATGGATTCCGGCTCGCGCCCGGCTCCGCGGGCTTGGCCGGAATGACGGCAATTTATGCAACGAACTTGCGAAACGGCACACTAGATCGATTTCAAGTATTCAACAAGGTCGTTCTTTTCCTGTTCACTCATTCGTATCTGGAAGTGACGATCATAATGATCGACGACCTCCCTTAGCGTAGCAAAGCGCCCATCGTGGTAAAACCCACCTTTGTGAATCTTTTTCATGTCCCAGAGTGCGCGCAGCGACGCCGTGCGATAACGATCGTCGGGCGCGCGCTTCGCTTGGAAGTCGTCGATCCCGATTTCTTCAGCCTTGTGCAGGTTCCAACCGGGCTCCGTGAATAGCGGCGGCACATGACACGTCGCGCACTTCGCCTTGCCCCTGAACAGTGCCTCTCCGCGGGGCGCCGCAGTCGCATCGAACGCTCCGGAAGGAGGTTTAGGAACCGGCAATGAGAGTTGGTAGTAGTGCAGCGCGGGAAGTTTCGCGGTGATGCGATCGTCGGCATCCTGCTTGTGACCTTGCCGTGTACGAGCAGCCACCGGATATTTGGCGGCATCATCGAGGCGCGGGTCGTAGAAGTTGCCCAGACCGTGCATCTCCAGATTGGCGACGTAAGCATTCCAGTACGAGACCGTGCCCCAAGCACCGGTCCAGGTGTGGTTGTTCACGCCTGCGAGGCCAAACGCGGCTGGATTGAGCGTTGCGGCGCTCTTGCCATCCGGCCGGAACGCCTTGCCGTCAAGATTCAGTTCGGCGTCGAACTTGCCCGGTCCCCAGCTATTGAGCACCTTTTTAACGGTCGCCTCGTCAACTTGAAGCATCCTGGTATACGCGCTGAGATCCGGAGCGGTGGCGACGATGGCGCCAATGTTGAGATCGCGATTCGGCCAGCCGTCGAGTCGGCGACCGATTCCCGGCAGCAACGCGTCATCTACCGTCGAATGACATAGCGCGCATTGGATACCTGCCGACGTCAATGTTTTTCCATCGTTGGCGAAAAATCCCGTGACGCCAACGATGGCGTTGGCCTTGAGTAATGCGAGGGTCACGCCCGGATCGTCGAGTGGTCCCTTGCCGGTCTTGGCTGAATCCTTGGCGGCTGCTTGAATCACATCGCCGAGCGCTTTAGGCAGCGCCGTTACATCGACTTTGAGACCAAGCTCCAGCGCCTGCTTCGGGCTCAACCCGGGTCCGACGCCACCCAGCGCTGCACCCGCGATCGCCTGATGCAGCTTGACCGAGCCTCCCCAGAAAGCCTCGCTGCCGAAGGTATCGAAGCGGAATATTTTTTGACCTTCGGCGAGCATCTGGCTCGCGTGCTCGCGCAGGCTACGTCCACCATCGTCATCGGTGGCCTCGGGCTTCTGCATCCCGGGCCCGGTGCAGCCTCCAAGCACGATAGACATCCAAACGAGCGTTAAGAGCCTGTGGTAGGCAAAGGTGGGGACGCGCTTCATGGGTGCTCCTATTTCCTGCCGCGCTCTATGCGTCTCGTTTCAAAAATTTCCCGAGCTAGACCGATCATGTCTTGACCTCGAGATTCCACAGAGTTCGCGCTTCCTCACGCGATCATCCAGGCCTGACGTCTACACCTACGCCGTGTTCGTGGACCATCTTCCCTCCCAGCCAACCAGATACAGCGAGAAGGGCGACCGCAACAACAGAAAGCAAAAGCGGAGTTCCGGTATTACTGGCCGAGCCGGCGCGCAGCCAAATGTTCACCGCATAGAGCGCGACTGCGACCAGGTTGATCGACATATGCGTGATCGCTATCTTCTTGGTGTCCTTGTCGGCTAAAGACAAGAGGTCGATCAGGCCCGGGACCGCGGCAGCGAGCGCGCCGATGAAGCCGCCCACCATCGTGTAAAAGGCAACCGTCGCCCAAGTCGTCGGGTCGGCGCTTCGAAGCGAAATGAGGTCGCAAATCAGCGAAAAAATAAGCAACCCGACGGGAAAGACAATCAACATGGCGTGGATAGGGTGGCCACCGATGCTTGCAGGCGTGCGCATGTGTCTTCTCCTTAGGGTTGTTTGTGGAAGTTCACCGCCGGGCCTCGAATAAAAGTGGTTTGGTAATTACTACACGTCGCGATGTACGTATGACTGTCCACGAGTGGCAAGCGATAGTTTGGTCCCCGCAGCGCAATGATATGAAGCTTTTGAGAAACATAGACTTCGCTTAAATACCCAAGCGATGGCATGTGCCGTGCTACGCCGTTGAGCAAGATTTGTTCCACGTCTTAAGGTCTGGCCTAATAATGAACTTAGGGTTGGGCCTATGGCACAAATTCGAGAAGCTAGCGGAGAAAGACGATGGGCCTTCGAAAGAACGGGCGCGGATTACATTTCCCTTGTGAGTGTGTGTCGGTCCAACGCGGGTACAGTGACCCCTGGGCGGCAATCACCCAAAACAAGTTGCTCAACGATGGCACCAAGGAGCGGATATTGAACGCGGTAGCGCGGCAACCAAGGACCATCGCGCGCCTCGCGGCCGAGCTCGGATTGTCACAGCCGGCGATACATACCCATGTCAACGATATGTTGCACAGCGAGCTCTTGCGCGAGGCGACAGCGTGGAAAAAAAAGCATCCCGCTGAAAATTTTTATGAACCCAATTTCCCCATAGTCAAGAACTCGGATCGTCTTGCGTTTGACCCGCTTTGTGATGAAATCGCTGAACGAATGGCCGACATCTTCGAGTCGCGACTGAACGAGCTCGAGCAAGCAATGCAACAAACCGGGCTGCTTGTAGGCCCGAATTTATTCGAGCGCGGTCGCTAGCCGCCCCGTGCGAATGAATTCGCACCTACAGCACCGGCTCGTATGCCCGCATTCATTCGGGCACGGTCGTCGAGACTAGGGTCCGGTGCGAATGAATTCGCATCAGCAGCAGCGGGCTTGTAGGCCCGAATTCATTCGGGCGCGGTCGCGAAACTAGCCGCCCCGTGCGAATGAATTCGCACCTACAACAACAACGGAATTCGCACCTACAACAACGCCGCGCGTTTTTGTCACTGCCATCCAACAACGGGGCAATCCGACCGCAGAACCGCTCGGGGAACCTAAGCCGCGGCCGCGAATCTTCCCGACCGGTAGTCCTGCACCGCCTGGAAGATCTCGTCGCTCGTGTTCATCACGAATGGACCGTACTGCGCGATCGGCTCGCCCAATGGCTTGCCGGCGATCAGCAGCGCGCGCGTGTCCGCAGACCCCGTCAGCACAACCCCGTCGCTGTCGGCGTCATTGTTGAGGATGGCCATCCGTTGCACCGGCACTTGCGTTTCGCCAATCCGCAATGTGCCGCGATAAACGTAGACGAATGCGTTGTGCGATGGCGGCAGCGCCTGCGTGAAGCTTGCGCCCGCCGGTATCTCGAGGTCGAGATACAGGGGCTCGGTCAGGTCGCGCTGCATTGCACCATCGACGCCATGACTGCGACCGGCGATCGCCCGTACTTTCACGCTATCGGCGGTCGTGAACTCCGGGATTTCCGCGCTCTGGATGTCGCGATACCACGGCGCGCGCATCTTGTCCTTCGCGGCGGGGAGCTCCGAGTGGATCACGCCGCGTCCCGCGGTCATCCACTGGACGCCGCCGTTCTGCAGCAGCCCCTCATGGCCCGCGCTGTCGCGATGACGCATGCGGCCGGCGATCATATACGTGACGGTTTCGAAGCCGCGATGCGGATGGTCCGGAAAACCCCCGATGTAGTCCTGCGGGTTGTCGGTGCCGAACGCGTCGAGCATGAGAAACGGATCGAGCCGGCGCTGCAGCTCCTGCGTGAGCACGCGCGTGAGTTTCACTCCGGCGCCGTCCGACGTCGGCAGGCCCGCGATCAAGCGCTCGACCGAGCGCGGCCGCGTCACCGTTTCCACTTCGGCCTTTGTAAGAGTAATCGTTGTCATTGCATTCTCCTTGAAAGATCAGACCGAGGTCGGGCCATGCCCGAACATTCGAGTCTGCCGTGGTTTCGTTACGCCGCGACCGCGTCCTCGATCTGCTCGTGCGCGGAAGCGATGGCGCTCTGCTCGGCGTCCGGTCCCATCGCAAGGCCCTCGGCGTACACAAAGTGCACATCGGTAAGACCGAGAAACGTGAACACCGTCTTCAGATACGGCACCTGGGTGTCCGCGGGCGTGTTGCGGTATTTCCCGCCGCGCGTCAGCGCTACGTACACCTTCTTGTTTTTGAGCAGACCTTCGGGTCCCTTCTCGGTGTAGCGGAAGGTCACGCCGGCGCGCGAGATCGCGTCGATCCAGTTTTTCAACTGTGCCGGCACGCCGAAGTTGTACATCGGCACACCCAACACCACAACATCTGCGGCCTGGATCTCCGCAATCAAGGCGTCGTCGAGCGCCACCCGCGCCGCCTGTTCCAGCGTGCGCTGCTCCGCCGGGGTAAACAGCGCGGCAAGCGCGTCTTCGTCGAGGATCGGGTGCGGCGCTTTGTTGAGATCGCGCACGACAAGTGTCGCCTCGGGATCGGCGTCGCGCAGGCGCTGGACGAGCCGGGCAGCCAGCCGCGTCGAATGGGAAGCGTCGCGGCGGGCGCTGGAATTAATTTGCAGGATGTTCATGATGGCTCCATCGGTTGGTTGGTGACGAATCCAATATATTTGTTGATGCGTCGGCCCGGAAGCCCTCAAAATGGATAACATTGTTCCACCATAGCAACAATGTCACCCGACCTACCCCCAGAAGGCCACGCACTGGCGAACCGCAAGAAGTGCGAACCATGAATCTCGAGCCCAACGACCTTCTTCTATTCGCGCGCGTCGTGGACGAAGGAAGCTTTTCGCGAGCCGCCGGGCGCCTGGGTCTCCCCAAATCCACGGTCTCGCGACGCGTGGCCGGACTCGAGCAACAGTTGGGCGAGCGGCTCCTCTTGCGAACGACTCGCAAGCTCACCGTGACGGACTTCGGGCTGGCGGTGCTCGACCATGCACGCCACGTCGTGGAGGACGTGGCAGCAGCGCAGTCGCTCGCCCACAACCGGCAAATCGAGCCGAGCGGCCGCCTGCGTGTGACCATGCCAAGCGACATAGCCAACGTCGTCCTGGCGCCGCTGCTGGCCGAGTTCGCCCTCAAATACACGGCGATCACGCTCGAGCTGGATCTCTCCGCGCGTTTCGTCGATCTCATCGGCGAGAACTTCGACGTCGCCATCCGCATGGGTGAACTGCGAGACGACGCGTCCCTCGCCGCCCGCCGCGTGGCCGTATTCACCGGCAGCCTCTATGCCGCGCCCGCTTATCTCGCACGAAGGGGGACGCCGTCCGAGCCGGAGGCCCTCATGGAGCATGACGCGCTGCGCATCCTGGCCCGCACGGGCGACGCGATGCCATGGGTGCTCACCCGCGGCGCCGAGCGCTGGGAGGGCATTCCCCCGGGCCGCGCGACGGCCAATTCACCCGAGTTGTTGATGCGCATGGCGCTCGGTGGCGCCGGAATCACGGTCATCAACGATCACTTCGCGTTGCCGTACCTGCAGCGCGGTGAACTCGCCCAAGTGCTGCCGGATTGGCGTCTGCCACCGGTGAGCGCGTGGGCCGTGTTCCCCGGCCGACGGCTGATGCCGATGCGAACACGCGTCTTCCTCGATGCGCTCGCGGCCAAATTCACAGGGCCCGAGTGTGAGGCGATCGAGGCCGAAGTACGGAAGACCAAGGCGCAGTTGCGCAAATCGCCGTAGACCATGTTCGCCGGTGTGCCGCGCGCAGCGCGCGATCTCAGCAAATGCGTTGGACCGTCGCCGCGCATTTGATCGCCCCCGATTGCGTTTTCCTCCCCTCAGCTGTTCCGGTGATAGATGGATCGATCAACGCTTGCGCGGATCATAACCGGCCACTCCGCTGCGCGAGATGAAGCTCTCGTCGTAGCGATGTGATGGTCGGGCTAAGCTGTCATCAATCAAAGGGGCGTGAGAATGGATCGGCGGAGGTTCGTGGGTGCAGGCGTATGCGGCGCCCTCCTGTTGCCGCTGGTGGCGAACGCCCAGTCGCGGGCAAAAATCGCGCGGCTCGGTGTTCTGGCGGGTTCGCCAAGACTGGCGCAGGGCAATACATCGATGATCGCCGAACGGCTTGGCGAGCTGGGGTACGTCGAGGGTCGGAATCTAATTATCGATCATCGCTACGCGGAATCGGAAGAGCGGTTGCAGGAACTCGCCAGCCAGCTCGTCGCAACCGGCAGCCAGGT
>VBCZ01000131.1 GCA_005889025.1 Betaproteobacteria bacterium | reverse complement strand
ATTTTCTATTTTGACGCGCAAGCCGGGCTTCGATGCGCATGCGCAGGGCATTGAGTTTGATGAAGCCCCCGGCGTCCTTTTGATCGTACGCGCCCTTGTCGTCCTCGAACGTCGCGATCGCCGCGTTGAACAGAGAATCGGTCTTCGAATCGCGGCCGGCGACGATCACGTTGCCCTTGTAGAGCTTGAGGCGCACCCAGCCGTTAACGTTGGCCTGCGAGGCGTCGATCATGGTCTGCAACATCCTGCGCTCGGTCGCGGTCGAGGCAGATCGACTCGATTGCCCGATGCGCTTTGAGCATGATCGTGCCACCAGGGGTCTCGTAGCAGCCACGCGACTTCATCCCGACGTAGCGGTTCTCGACCAGGTCGAGTCGGCCAACGCCGTGTTTGCCGCCGAGCCGGTTGAGCTCGGCAAGACTTTGCGCCGGCGTCATGCTACGTCCATTGACGGCTACGATGTCGCCGCGCGCATATTCGAGCTCGACATATTCAGCCGCGTCCGGCGCGGCTTCGGGAGCAACGGTCCAGAGCCACATGTCTTCTTCCGGTTCGCGCGACGGGTCCTCCAGCGAACGGCCTTCATAGCTGATGTGTAGCAGGTTCGCATCCATCGAATAAGGGCTGCCGCCGCCTTTGTGCTTCATCTCGATGGGTATGCCGTGCCGCTCCGCATACGCCAGAAGTCTCTCGCGCGACGTGAGGTCCCATTCGCGCCATGGTGCAATCACGCGGATATCCGGCTCCAGCGCGTAGTATCCAAGCTCGAAGCGCACCTGGTCGTTGCCCTTGCCGGTGGCGCCGTGCGAGACAGCGCCAGCGCCGGTCTCGCGTGCAATCTCGACCTGCCGTTTTGCGATCAGCGGCCTCGCGATGGACGTGCCGAGGAGATATTCGCCCTCGTAGATCGCATTGGCTCGAAACATCGGGAACACGAAGTCGCGCACGAATTCGTCGCGCAGATCCTCGACATAGATCTGCGCGACGCCGGCCGCCTTCGCTTTCGCGCGCGCCGGCTCGAGCCGATACGTGTCCTGCAGCCAGCGCAGGATGACCGAGGTATCGAGCCCGCCGGAATAGGCCAGAACCACTTTGCTCACGGTGCTCATCGAATGCTCTCGACCCTGGCGGCTGGGTCGCCCTTTCTGGTGCGACCGACGCTCACCGCGTTCATATCGATGACCTGGAAGTCATCAGTCGATCTTGGCGCCGGTCTTCACGATCACCGGCGCCCACTTGCCCGACTCGCTGCTTATCAGCCTGGCAAAGTCTTCGGGCGTTCCGCCGACCAACTCGAAGCCCTGCGCATTGAGCGCGCTTTTCACCGCGGGGTCCTTGACAATGGCGTTGATCTCGGCATTGAGGCGCTGGATGATGGCGCGCGGCGTCGCCGCGGCGACGAGCACGCCGTTCCATGCAATGGCCTCGAATCCGGGATAGCCGGCCTCGGCGATCGTGGGAAGGTCCGGCAGCAAGGCAAACCGCTTGAGGGTAGTCACCGCGATAGCGCGGAGCTTTCCGGCTTGTATCTGCGCCTGCAGGGGCTGCATGACCGCAAACATCATTTGGGTTTCGCCCTGTATCGTCGCGGTCACTGCCGGCGGCGACCCGTTGAAAGGAACGTGCACGATATCGACGCCGGCTGTGGCCTTGAGCAGTTCCATGGTCAGATGCGAAGAGCTGCCATTGCCGACCGAAGCATAGTTGAGCTTGCCTGGATTGGACTTTGCGTACTCGATCAGCTCTTTGGTGGAATGGATCGGCAGAGACGCGTTGACGACGAGCACATTGGGTTGGCTCGACGTGATGATGACCGGCGCGAGATCCTTTTGCGGGTCGTACGGGAGCTTCGCATACAAATGGGGGCCGAATGCCAACGGCCCGTTGAAGGAGATCACCATGGTGTAGCCGTCGGGCGCCGATTTTGCGACCAGATCGGTTGCGGCGGTGCCGCCCGCCGCCGGCCGATCTTCGACGACGACCGGCTGCCCCAGCCGATCCTTGAGCTTGTCGCTTATGGTGCGAGCGAGCACGTCGAGCGAGCTCCCCGCTGGCGCCGCAACGATGAACTTTATCGGCCGGTCCGGCCACGCCTGGCCGTATGCGCCACCGGCCAGAATGCATAAGGCGGCAAGCGTCGCGAACCGTACCCAGACTTTGACCAATGACATGGAGCAGCTCCCTATAGGGCTGTATGGCAAACGGCTTCGATGTTATGCCCGTCGGGATCGAGCACGAATGCCCCGTAGTAGTTCGCGTGATAGTGCGGGCGCAGACCCGGAGCGCCGTTGTCCCTGCCACCCGCTCCGATCGCAGCCTTGTAGAAAGCGTCGACCTGCGCCCGCGTCTCAGCCCGGAAGGCAACGTGAACGGGCGGCTTGTTGGGACTCTCCTGCCCGATCCAGAAGTCGGGCTTGGGCGCGACGCCGAAGCCCGCGAATTGCTCCCATTCCATCAGCAGTTGGTAGCCGAGCGGCGCGAGCGCGGCGCGATAGAACGCGTTGCTCAGCGCGACATCGGAAACGGCGAGCCCGGCATGATCGATCATGCTGCCACCGGAATATTGTCACTGTCGCAGACGAAGTGCTTCATGGGAGCTCTCTGCACATCGCCGCCGTTCATTGTGATATAGGGCCGCAGACGAGGTACTCCAGCAGCGCTTTCTGCACATGCAGGCGATTCTCCGCTTCATCCCCTACGACGCTCTGCGGTCCGTCGATGACCTCCGCCTCGACCTCCTCGCCCCGGTGCACGGGCAGACAGTGCATGAAAACCGCATCGGGCTTCGCAGCGGCCATCATCGCGCGGTCGACTCTCCAGTGCTCGAAGTTGCGCCGCCGTTCGGCGCTCTCCGTCTCGAAACCCATGCTCGTCCACACATCGGTCGTGACGAGATCAGCGCCGCGGCAGGCATCCACGGGGTCGGGGAAAGATCTCATGTGGTTGAGCTCGCCGACGCCTGCCCGGTTCGGGTCGACTTCGTAGCCCGGCGGGGTCGACACGTGAACGTTGAATCCGAAGATAGATGCGGCCTGCAGCCATGTACTGCAAACGTTGTTGGAATCGCCTATCCAAGCCACCGTTTTGCCCTCCATCGAGCCGCGATGCTCGATGTAGGTATAAACGTCGGCGAGAATCTGGCACGGGTGATACTCGTTGGTCAGGCCGTTGATCACCGGCACGCGCGAATTCGCCGCGAAACGCTCGATAATGACCTGCTCGAAAGTGCGGATCATCACCCCGTCGACCATGCGCGATATCACCCGGGCGACATCCTCGATGGGCTCGCCGCGTGAAAGCTGCGTATCGCCGCGATTGAGGTTGATGGCGATTCCTCCGAGTTGATTTATACCCGCCTCGAACGAGACGCGCGTCCGTGTCGATGCCTTCTCGAAAACCATCGCCAGCGTGCGATCGCGCAGAGGTTGATAGATTTCGTAGCGCTTGAAGCGATCCTTGATCCAGCGCGTGCGTTCGAACAAATATTCGAAGTCGGCGCGGCTGAAATCCTTCAGCTGAAGGAAATGCTTGGTGGGCATGGGGCCGTGCTGCCGCAATCCGCTTTAACATCTGTAAAAACAGTATTTTAGCACGTGCGACCGAGTCGCTTGCACGAGCGGTCTTGGTCGGCCGTGCCCAAACAGAAAGAGCGCCGCGCGGCGCTCTTCGGCACGTTCGCGAAGCGGTTTTAAGAAAGCGCTTTAATCGCGTGAGCGAGGCGGGACTTGTTGCGTGACGCGGTATTCTTGTGCACGATTCTCTTGTCGGCGATGCGATCGATCACCGCTTGCTGGCTCTGCAGCTCCTTGGTTGCCGCCGCTTTATCCCCTGTTGCAATCGCCTTGCGCACTTTCTTGACCGCAGTGCGCAGGGCAGACTTCAAGCTCGCGTTGTGGCGACGCGTCGCCTCGGCTTGCCGGGCGCGTTTTCGAGC
>VBCZ01000130.1 GCA_005889025.1 Betaproteobacteria bacterium | reverse complement strand
ACTGCGCGCGTATCGCCTTGTAACCCATCTCGGCATAACGGCCGACCTCGTCGAGAGTCTCTGCGATGTCCTTGCCGTTGGCGTGACCGTAAACCATGACGCCCGCGCGGCTCCTTCCGCCTAGAAGCTGGTAGATGGGCAGCTTCGCGACCTTGCCCTTGATGTCCCACAGCGCGGTATCGACCGCGGCGATTGCGCTCATCGTTACCGGGCCGCGCCGCCAGTACGCGCCGCGGTAGAGGTATTGCCAGATATCCTCGATTTGCGACGGATCGCGGCCGATCAACGGCGGAATGACGTAATCGGCAAGATACGACGCGACCGCGAGCTCGCGCCCATTGAGCGTGCCGTCCCCGACGCCGTAGACCCCTTCGTCGGTCTCTATTTTCAGCGTGACGAAATTGCGACCGGGAGAGCAGACGATGACGCGGCATGAAGTGATTTTCATGACTGGGAAGTTTGAGATTGAGGTTTGCAAGCGTCCAACAGACCGTGACTGGTCCGGTGGTTAGACCACTTGACCAAAAGTATAGGCCGAAGCTACCATGCCGGTCGAGTTAGAGCCCGAACAGTCGCAATCTTGTCTGTGACCACGATCACTCCGGAGGATTCTGCGCGTGCCCCTGCAGGCTGTCGAACCCAAACGCCTTTACCGCCAGATCGCCGACCAGATTGCCGGCCTGATCGCCAAAGGCGAGTTCCCCAACGGGTCCCGCCTGCCCGCAGAACGCGAGCTCGCGTCGAAGCTGGGGGTAAGCCGGGCATCGTTGCGCGAAGCGATCATATCGCTGGAGATCGCGGGCCTGGTCGAGGTTCGCGTCGGCACCGGCATTTTTGTGAAGGCGCGAACGGGATCGGGCAGCGATGCGCACGACGCCGGCCCGGGCCCGTTCGAGCTTCTGAATGCGCGCAAGCTCATCGAAGGCGAGATCGCGGCGCTGGCGGCAAAGCGTGCGACCGCGCCCGACATCGACGGGCTGCGGGCATGCGTGGAGCGCATGGAGGCGAATGTCGGCGACTTCGCGGTACGCGAAGAGGCCGATCGCGATTTTCATCTCCGCATCGCCAAGGCGACCGGCAATGGGTCACTGGAGCTCGTCGTCGAAGGGATGTGGGAGCAGCGCGCCGAGTTGTGGGGGCGCATGCAGCAGCACTTTCATACTCGCGAGCTTGCGCAGGCAACGGTGCGCGATCATTCCGCGATCGTAAAGGCAATTGCCGCGCATGACGCCGACGGCGCGCGGGCCGCCATGCACCGGCACATTGCGCGCGTTGTCAGGGAGTTTCAACGGGGGCTGGACGACGCTGCGCGCGCGAAGCAACTCGTTTCATCCGGCGATGCGCGGCGCGCGCGGCGTTTCTGAAAACAGGTCCGCATCGAGTATCATCGCGCAGAGCAGCGCAATCATGAATAAACCAAGCAGCAAGCGTTCTTTGTTCTTTTTGAAACGGCAACCCAGGAGGAATCACATCATGAAAGTTACGCAGCCCGGGTTTGGACTACGCAATGGCACGCGCGCAACATTGACCGTCGCTTGCGCGGCGATGCTGTCGATGGCCGCTCCGCAACTCGCAGCGCAAGGAACGGCGGCACCCGTAACAATCAACATCGTCGATGTCGCGGGCAACCTCGCGCTGACGCAGGACGCGATCGATGCATACCAGAAGAAAAACACCAATAAGGTCGCGAAGATCAACTACACCAAGGCGCCGGCGCCGGAACTGCCCGGCAAGCTCAAGGCGATGCAGGGTGCAGGGCGAAGCGACATCGACCTGGTGCTGACCGGCACCGATTTTCTGGCCGCCGGCATCGAGCAGGGGGTGCTGATGAAGATTCTTCCCGACCAGGCCGCCAAGTTTCCCAATCTGATGGCGAACTACCAGCCCGCGGCGGCCAAGATGCAGGAGCTCGCGCAGGACTATGGCATTGAAGTGGTATTCATGCCGGCGGGGCCGCTGCTCGAGTACAACCCCGACAAGGTCAAACAGGTGCCGACCACGCCGGCTGAGCTTCTTGCGTGGTGCAAGGCGAACCCGAACCGGCTGATCTACGCCCGTCCGGCGAACTCGGGCCCGGGGCGAACCTTCATCATGGGTCTGCCATACATCCTCGGCGACAAGAATCCTAAGGATCCCGTCAACGGCTGGGAAAAGACCTGGGCGTACTTGAAGGATCTCAACGGCTGCATCGAGTACTACCCCACCGGCACCGGTGCGGTGATGAAGGAACTCGGTGAAGGGTCGCGCGACATGACCGTCACCATGACCGGCTGGGACCTGAATCCGCGCATCCTCGGCATCGTTCCCAAGAATTACAAGGTTGCGCCGTTCAAGAACATGACGTGGGTCAACGATGCGCACTACATGGTCATCCCTAAAGGCGTCGCGCCGGAAAAAGTCGGCGCGATCGTCGACCTGATGGCGTATCTGCTCACGCCGCAGGCCCAGGCCTACACCTATGACAAGGGTTATTTCTACCCGGGCCCCGCGGTGAAGGATGTGACGCTATCGATGGCGCCCAAGGAAAGCCAGGATGCGATCAAGGAGTATGGACGTCCCGAATACGATGCCTGGCTCGCGCAGTTTCCTCACACGCAATCGCTCGAGCCGAAGTCGCAAGTCGAGGCGTTCCGCATCTGGGATCAACAGGTAGGCGCACAAAAAACGAAGTGACGCGGAGACCCACCGCGCGAGCCACCCGGCGCGGGCCCCGCGAGCGAAGCGAGGCGGGGATCGACGGGGAATCGCGAGTCGCGGCCGCATATCGTGCCGTCGAGGGAGTTGTTCACACGCGTCCGAGCGTGATATCGCTATGTGCAGCAGCGCTGCTGACCGCAGCCGCTGCAACATCTACGCTGGCTCAGACGCCGCCACTCCCCAAGAGCCCGGTAACCATCAACGTGGTCGATGTCGCCGGCGATCTGGCGCTCACGCAGGCGGCGATCGAGGCGTATCAGGCGAAGAATCCGAACCTGGTCAGCAAGGTCAGCTTCACCAAAGCCCCGGCGCCCGAGCTGCCCGCCAAGCTCAAGGCGATGCAGGCCGCGGGACGCAGCGACATCGATCTCGTGCTCACCGGCGTCGTTGCATTGTCTGCCGGCATCGACCAGGGTCTGTGGGTCAAAGTGCTCCCCGATCATGCCGCAAAGTTTCCCAACGTGCTCGACAACTATCTTCCTGCGGCAAGAAAAATGCAGGATCTCGCGCAAGGCGAGGCGCTGGTCGTTACATTCATGCCTGCGGGACCCTTGCTCGAATACAACCCCGACAAGGTCAAGCAGCCACCGACTACGCCGCAGGAATTGTTGGCATGGTGCAAGGCGAATCCCAACCGCTTTGGTTACGCGCGTCCCGCCAACTCGGGTCCGGGCTTCACGTTCCTGATGGGGCTACCCTATCTGCTTGGCGATAAGGACCCGCGCGACCCCGCAAAAGGCTGGGAGAAGACCTGGGCGTTTCTAAAAGAGCTCGATTCGTGCATCGAGTACTACACAACCGGAACCGCGGCGATCATGAAGGAGCTCGGCGAAGGTTCGCGTGACATGACGGTGACCATGACCGGCTGGGATCTGAATCCGCGTATCCTTGGAATCGTACCGAAGAACTACAAAGTGACGCCGTTTAAGAACATGACGTGGGTTAACGACGCGCACTATATGGCTGTGCCCAAGGGCGTCCCGCCGGAAAAGCTCGCGGTCGTGTTCGACCTGATGGCGTATCTTCTCAAACCCGAAGCGCAGGCGCTCACCTACGACAAGGGTTATTTCTATCCCGGACCTTCGGTAAAGAATGTGCCGCTGTAGATGGCGCCGAAGGAAAGCCAGGACGCGATCCGGGAATATGGCCGGTCCGAATACGAAGGCTGGCTGGCGCAGTATCCGCACGTTCCGACGCTCGAAGCGAAGGCGGTGGTCGAGGCGTTCCGGCGCTGGGACACCGAAGTCGGCGCACAAAAGACAAAGTGACGCGGATGTCCGAGAGCAAAACGCGAAGAGTCTCGGCAATCGGAGACAGCCGCGCGAGCCACCCGGCGCGGGCCCCGCGCAGCGGGATCAACGGGGAATTGCGAGTCGCGGCTGCTGCCGACACGCGATTGCAGCGGATTCGCGATGACCTCGAAAGAGGCAGCTGCGTCATCTCCGCGAACGCGGGGATCAAGTGTCTTTGGAACCATTGAAGACTATGCGCGAACGAACGCCGCTGGGTTTCCGCTTGCGCGGGAACGACGGCACAGGTTTGCGTAATTCACGGCCAGCACGAGCAAGGCTCAGATCAGAATAAAATGTCTTCGATGAAAACGTTCCAATGAAACACGACTTCAGCGAGCTCAAGCTCGATCGCGTGACACGCAGGTTCGCCGGCGCCGGCGGCAAGGCATTCAATGCGCTGGACGAGCTGTCGCTTATCGTCAAGCGCGGTGAATTCATCTGTCTTCTCGGGCCTTCGGGTTGCGGCAAATCCACCGCGCTCAACTGCATTGCCGGACTGATGCAACTCTCGGGCGGGATGTTTCCGCATATGAGCGTGGCCAAGAATATCGGCTTCGGGCTTCGCATGCGCGGCGTTCCTTCATCCGAGGCGTCACCGCGTGTCGCGCACGCGCTCAAGCTGGTGCAGCTCACCGGTCAGGAGCACAAGCTCCCGGGCCAGCTATCCGGCGGCCAGCAGCAACGCGTCGCGATCGCGCGCGCTATCGTCATCGAGCCGCCTTTGATCCTGATGGATGAGCCGCTGTCGAACCTCGACGCCAAGCTTCGCATCGAGACGCGCGCGGAAATTCGCCGCATCCATCGTGAGCTCGATCGTGCCACTATCTATGTCACGCACGATCAAGACGAGGCTCTGTCGCTTGCCGACCGTATCGTGGTCATGAAGGATGGCGTCGTCCAGCAGATCGGCACGCCGGCGGAAGTCTATTCGCAGCCCGCCAACCTGCACGTCGCGCGCTTCATGGGCTACCGCAACGTGCTGGAGCTCGACGTCGCCGGCGAGCAAGGCGACCGCATCGCGCTGCGCGGACCGGACATCGGCATGAGCGGCGTGCGCAAGCAGCCGCTCAAGGGTAAGCGTGCCGCGGTCGCGATCCGTCCCGAAGAAATCGCGGTGGGTCAAGGGCCGGGCGGTGTGAACACCATCACCGGGCGCGTCGACAACGTCGAGTACTCCGGGCGCGATTCGCTGCTCGATGTCGTGACTTCCTCGGGCACGATGCTGCATGTCCGCGGACCCGTCACCACCGCGCTCAACGACGTCGTGCACGTGTATGTGCCGGTCGAGCGCGTCCTCGTCTATCCGCTCGACTGACCGCCGAGAGACATGGCCGTCGGCGCCACGACCCGTCCGCAATTCGACAGCACGCTGCTGCTGGTGGTCCCGGCAGCGGCATTCATGGTGCTCCTGTTCATCTACCCGTTCGTCTACGGGCTGGTCTTGTCGTTCGAGCCGAAGGAGGGCGGCGCGCTCGCGAACTACAAATTCTTTTTCACCACCGACAACGAGTGGCCGACGATCTGGACCACGCTCAAGCTCGCGCTGCCCGCGACCCTCATCAACGTCGGTTTTGCGCTGCCCATCGCCTACAAGATGCGCGTGAAATCGCCTTATCAGCGCTGGGTGACCACGATCCTCGTCGTGCCGATCACGCTCGGCACCGTGCTGATCGCCGAAGGCATGCTGACGTACTTCGGTCCCAAGGGCTGGCTGTCGCAGTTCCTGCAATTCTTTCACCTTTACGACGGCCCGATACGCCTGACGCACAATTACTGGGGCGTGCTGATCTCGCTGGTGATCTCGGGATTTCCTTTTGCGTTCCTGCTGATTCTTTCCTATATCACGGGTATCGACCCCGTGCTGGCGCGCGCCGCTTCGACGCTCGGAGCGGGCCCGAAGTCCCAGTTCCGCCACATCTACCTGCCGCTGCTCGCGCCCGGTCTCGCGATGTGCTTCTGCCTGTCGTTCGTGCAGGCATTCTCGGTGTTTCCTTCGGCCATCTTGCTGGGCTCGCCGGCGGGCCCCACGCGGGTCATCTCCATCGCGGCATATGAAGCCGCTTTCGAGCAATACGATTATTCACTGGCGTCGGCGATCGCGATGATCATGGGTTTTGTTCAGCTTGTCATCGTCGCCGCGGTTCTCGGCTTGCGCAACATGTTCTACCGCGGCCCAGTCACGGGAGGCAAGGGATGACCATGGCGGCGGCTCCGGCGCGGGACCTCAACCGATGGTTCGACGCCGCGTGGCGGGGACTCCTGCTCGGACTGATGACGCTCTTCGTCGTCAACATCGCGTTCATGATCGCCGCCGTGGCAACGAGCTCGTTTGCGAAGCGCTGGCTCGGCACCTGGCTGCCCGAAGGCTGGACGACCGCGTAGTATGTCGCCGCATGGAAGGAATTTCAGCTCGACTCGGTGCTGTGGGTCACCGTCGAGGTCGTCTTCGCCGTGGTCTTCCTTGCCCTCCTGATCGGCGTGCCGGCGGCGTACACCCTGGCAAGACGCGAGTTCCCGGGAAAGCGGCTGCTCATGCTGCTGTTCCTCCTGCCGCTGATGGTGCCGCCGATCACCTACGGCATTCCGCTCGCGACGGTGCTCTACAAGCTCCAGCTCGCGGGAACGATCAACGGCGTGATCCTCGCCAACCTGATTCCCGCGGCGCCATTCGTGATCCTGGTGATGACGCCGTTCATCGAGCAGATCGATCCCAACCTCGAGTCGGCGGCGCGCGTTTTCGGAGCAGGAACCGGACGGATGTTCTGGCACATCCTGGTGCCGCTGCTCGGCCCCGGCATTTTGGCCGCGTCGCTCCTTGTGCTGGTACGCACCATCGCGCTGTTCGAACTCACGTTCCTGACCGCCGGTCCCGACTCGCAGACATTGGTCGTGGCGCTCTACTATGCCGTATTCGCGGCCGGCGTGCGTGCGCCGCAGTCGGTCGACGCCATGGCGATGGTGTACATGGGAGTGACGCTGGTGTGGCTGCTCATCGCGCTTCGATTCGTCAATCCGACGCAACTCGTGAGCCGAGTCAAAGAGCATCCTCAGGCTGCCGCGTGAGCCTCCCGGCGTCGCCGGTCGCCCCGCGAAGCGGGGATCGACGGGGAATTGCGAATCGCGGCAAGCGGCCGACACGCGAAGCGTGTATTCACGCAGGCGGCGCAAGGAGACCGCGAGCGTGAGCCACCCGGCGCGAGTGGCTTTCCGCAGCGCGCAACGGAGCCGCCGAGCGTGAACAGATTATCGCTACGCACGCTGGGCGATCTGCCGCCCGCGATCATCAGGCCGGCGTACGATCCTCGCAACGTCGGAA
>VBCZ01000009.1:13985-17504 GCA_005889025.1 Betaproteobacteria bacterium | reverse complement strand
CTTGCCAGCGGCGAGCTGGACGAAAATCTGAAATTCGCGGTTTGAAAGCTGGCGGTGCGGCGGCGCCGGTGCATCGCCGGTCGCGGCGAGGGCCAACGCTTCGGCAAGCGACGCACTGACATATTTCCGTCCCGCCGCAACGGTGCGTATCGCCTCGAGCAGATCCCCGGCCTCACCCGCCTTGGAAAAAAACCCGCTTGCGCCTGCTCGCAGCAAATTGACTGCGTACTGCTCTTCAGGATGCATGCTGACGATGAGAATCGGCAGCTCCGGCTGACGTCGGCGCAATGCCGCCACCGTATCGAGAACGGATGCATCGGGAAGCGAAATATCGAGCAGCATTACATCGCAAGGCTGCGATGCAATCAGGGCTAGCGCCGCTGCCGCAGTGCCCGCCTCGCCGGCGACTTCCAGGTCGCCGGTGGTCTCAATAAGCTGCTTGAACCCAGCGCGGACGACGGCGTGGTCGTCGACGATGAGTACACGCACCTTGTGAGCTGCTGCTGCGGCTTGAGGCATGGCTCCTTCGGTCCCAGGCCGTTGGATACCGACCTCGGCCCCATTGTATTCCATGGCCTTCTCCGTCTCCAAGATCTTCACGCCGCCAGCGCGACGTCGCCACAGGCAGGCGACGACGCTGGCCCTGTGGCGAACCCATTCCCGCGGTACGCGTGCAGGCGGTTGTAAAGCGTCTTCAGGCTGATTCCAAGAACCTGGGCCGCCTTTGCCTTGCTGCCGGACACCGCGTCCAGCGTCGCCATGATCAGCGCACGCTCTGCGTCATCGAGCGATGTTCCGACGCGGATCGTCACGTCGCGGGGACCACCCAGTGATGCGGGAACCCGGGGATGGACCGGGGGCGCGGCGATCGCCGCGGCCGCCGGAAGCACCGGATGCATTGCGGGCACGGCTTCGCCGATGGCGCCCGGAATATCGACGTCGACCGCGTCATCCGACAGCACGTACCCTCGATGAACCACGTTCTTGAGCTCGCGCACATTTCCCGGCCACGAATACGAGGCGATTCGAGCGCGCGCCTCTTCGGTGCACGCCTTGTCGGTGCCATGGGCGTCGTTGAGCTCGCTTAAGAACATCTCGGCGAGCAGCAGCGCGTCGCCTTCCCGCTCGCGAAGCGGCGGAACTGCGAGGGGAATGACACAAAGACGGTACATCAGGTCCTCCCTCAAGCGGCCTTCCGCCACGGCAAGGGCCAAGTCGCGGTTGCTCGCGGCGATGACGCGGACCGATGCAGTCAACTCCTGGTCGCCGCCAACTCGGCTGAACCGTCCTGTCTCGAGCACACGAAGCAGGCGGACCTGCATGTCCACGGGCATTTCGGTAACTTCGTCGAGAAACAGCGTTCCACCATCCGCCCGCTCGAAACATCCGCGATGTGTGCGCGCCGCGCCGGTGAAGCTGCCGCGCTCGTGTCCGAACAATTCGCTCTCGATGAGGTTTTCAGGCAATGCGCCGCAGTTGATTGCCACGAACGCGCGGCGGCTGCGTGCGGACAATTGATGGATGGCCTGCGCGACCAGTTCCTTGCCCGACCCGCTCTCGCCCAAAACCATGACCGTCGCATCGGAAGGCCCCAGCCGCCCGATAGTTTGGAATAACCGCTGCATGGCGGGGCATGCCCCATACAATGCGCCCACCCGCTGTAAGCGGGCATGGAGCAACTGGCGCTTCCCAGAGGATTCTGCCAACGGAGGTCGAATTTGCGCCAGTGCGTCGCCGGGGTTGGAAAACTCCAAGTTTTCTGCGTACATCAAGGGGCTCCCGCTTCAGATGGACGGCGCCATCCTCTCGCAGGACCGAAGTCGCCGGTATCGGGAGCCGTCTGTTCTTGTCGTAGGCCAAGGGCGCGCCCACGTAGGAATAATTCCTACACAGGCGATGGTCCTTGGAATGTATCGCGTCGGCAAGCGCGAAGCGGGGCGCAACTTTCCCTCATTTCACGTGGGCAAACCCCCTCCTTCGTCCTCCCACGTCATAAGTGCCTCATGCTGCGAGCGTACCCTCGTCGATTTCCGCTTGCGATGAAGGCTGGCATCCAAAATCGCTGCCAGGACCAAAAGGTATAACGCGTACCTGGCGAATCTGCGGGTCATGCGGTCTCCATCGCAGGCTCAAAGCGGATGCGGTTCGAGTGCGTTCGTCCATACTGGGGTCGCGGCAAAAGCGTCCCCGATCTCACTGTAGTCCGCGCGACCGTGGCGGCAATCCATTCGCAACCGATCAGAGCGAGTGCGACTGCAGCGGCGGAGGCGATGCGCGAAAGCACCGGAGAAGCGCCGCCATACAGAAGGACAAGCGCGCCGCCGGTCCCGACAAGCACAGGTGCGACTTCATAGCGCCACATTGGGCTCGAGGCAATGCGGGACCATGCCCAACACGCCGCGTTCAGAGCCAATAGCGCCGCCAGCATCGCCGCGCACGATTGTGAACTGGCGTTGCCGAGGAGCGGCGTGTGCACCATGCAAGCCATGGACCCAAACCACGCCAGCGAGAGCATCACCCATGCAGCCCCCGACCAGCCGTTGCGCGCCTGAGTCGCTCGCAACAAGCGCTCCGTGCCGATGACGAATGCGACGAGCGGCCCGAACAAAACCGGCGCGGTGAAAGCCGCAAACGCGCAAAAAGCGCCAAGCGCCATGATTAGCCCTCCGACAATCCAGGCCATCGCATTGGAAGCGCTCAGTGGATGCGAAAAATCATCGAGGGACGGCGACGAGGGATTCACATTTGCTCCTTGATTCGATCTCCTCCGAAGAGGTCGCCGCAAGCCTCGTGCCATGATCGAAACTCCGCGCGCGTCAGCCATTTGGCGCGCTCATCGGGCGCTTGAATTGTAGATTTGCCATCGAAGCTTGTAAGAAAGGACGGCCAAATCGACAGCGATCGAAGCTCGGTTTGATTGTCGCTCCGAAGCGCCGTTTAAGAACTCAATGCGTTTCCCGGGCACGCGGTTTGCTGTGCGATTAGCGCTGGAGGTTGCTTTAGAGCGACAAGTGAACACGACCCCGCATCCGCCAAAACCCAGGCCGGACGAGCCGACCCCCGGGCCGCCGCGGCCAGACCCGGATCCCGCACCCGCGCCCGACGAAGCTCCGGACGAGGAGCATGAAAAACGACCGGGCCGACTGAGCCCCACTGCGCGTCAGGCGATCGATTTGATATCGGGCCTCTAGGCGCGGGCATTCGCAGCGACGCGCCTTCGAAATTCGCGCGGGCGGTTGCTGACGATTTCTTCTTCTGTCCAAAAAACGAGGGAAACCGCGAATGATCAAGAACCGCAAGATCGGCCGCGACCGGATGCAATTTCCACGCATGCAATCCGGGAAGATCGGGTACATCCTGCTGTGGTTGCTAGGCGTTCCGATTCCCATTCTCTTAATCATTTATCTTCTACGCGGTTGTACGTAAAGCTTGCCCGCGCTCGAGGACCCAAATCAGCCGCGAAAGTGAGGCCTGGCAGGGAAGCAATCCATGCGCCGCCGGCCCTATTCCGGGCTCTCG
>VBCZ01000009.1:0-13865 GCA_005889025.1 Betaproteobacteria bacterium | reverse complement strand
GTAACATCGGACGCTCGATCCGAAGGAAAGCTCGCGCAATGAGATTGGCCAATCTGCGGTGGCAAACGCTCTGGTCTGCGGCCCCCTTGGTTTCCGCGGGGACTGTGGCGATCGCCATGGGTAGCTGGATCGTTGCCGCTTGGCATGGATGGGTGTCCAGAACCCCGCCGCCAGAACTCGCAAGCATCCCCTACGACGCGGCATGGGCGTTTATTTTTGCCGGCGTATCGCTCGTTGCAACGGGCACGCGATTGAGCTCGGTGGGCAGGGCGCTCGCCATCGTCCCGATCGCACTGGGGGCGCTGCGGCTTGCTGCTTATATCGCACCCGGCAATATTTCGGTCCATCCCCTGCTCGCCAATTCTTGGCTGCCTTATAGCGACGGAAACTACAGCGACATGGGTGTTTTGACGGCGCTCGTCTTCGTCGTCGTGGGATGTGCGCTTGCGTGGCTCAGGCCGGTGCCGCGCGAGCCGTGGCGATCGGTGTGGGTGACGCTGCTTGCGTCGATCGCGGTCGCCTTCTCGCTCTTGCTGCTCGGAAACCGCCGACGCGCTTCTGTTGATCCTGATTGCCGCAACGGTCCTTGCCTATGGCCTCGCAGGCAGCAAGGACGAGCGCGCGGCATTGAGCCGTTCGATGCCGGTGATCATCTGGATGACCATATTCGCGTGCGTCCTGGTGTTATGGCGCGCGCTCGCCATCGAAGAGACGAGGGTGTTCCAGCACAGCACCTCGCTTGTCGCCGCCGACGCCAGGAGCCAAGTCGAGCGCGATCTGAGCACACGCAGCGAGATGCTCCAACGTCTTGCCGAGTGGACGCTCGGACGGCCTGATGAAACTGTGTGGCGGCGCGATGCCGGCGCCCTGATCAAGGACGTCAACGAATTCCGACTGCTTGCGTGGGCGGGCCCCGACTACATTATCCGCTGGGCGCTGCCCGAGGAAATCGCTCCCCACGCCGTCGGCTATAACGTGCTGTCCGATCCCAAACAGGCCGCTGCAGTCAAGCAGGCGGTGCGCAACCACCGCCCTACCTTCGGTCCATTCAGTGACCCGGCCGTGGGCGGACCGGGGGTCGTCATCTATGCACCCGTCTTCGATAACGGCGAATTGCGCGGCATCGCCTTGGGTGCGCTCGGCGACGGTGCCTGGTTGAAATCGCTTATCGATCGCCGCTTCGGCGACCACCATATAGAGCTGGTCGAAGCCGGCACCGTGCTGCAGGCGGTCAATGCCGGCGCGCCCGCGGCGCCCAGCCAATGGTCGGAGGAAGTTCCGCTGAATATCCCCGACGTTAATCGGTCTCTCCGCGTGACTCCGACAGCAAGTTACCTCTCTGGAGCGGCATCTGGACTTCCGGATGCGGTGCTGGCCCTTGGGACGGTGCTTGCGACGCTCCTGGCGGTTTCAGCTTACCTGTTTCAAATGGCGCGCAGGCGAGCACACGAGCTCGACAACGCAAATCTCCAGCTGCAGCGCGACATCGCTCGGCGCTATCACATCGAGCAGGAGCTTCGTCAAAGCCAAACCCGAAACCAGCTCATTGTCAATGCGATCAGGGATTGCGCGATCTATATGCTCGATGTCGAGGGCCGGATTGCGAGCTGGAATCCAGGCGCCCAGGCGCTGAACGGATACACCGCGGAAGAGGCCATAGGCAAACCGTTTTCGATGCTCTATCCCACCGATCGCGAACAGCCGCGCGAAAATGAGCTGTCGATCGCTACGCGACGCGGCTCTTTCGAGAAGGAATGCTGGCACGTGCGCAAGGACGGGACGCGTTATTGCGGCGACGATGTGGTCTCCGCAATCCGCGACGAGAGCGGGCAACTGCGCGGTTTTTCGGTCGTCACGCGGGATGCCACGCAGCGCATCGAGCTGCAGGAGCAGACGGAACGATCGCGCGATTTCTATTTTGCGCTGTTCTCGGACTTTCCCAATCTCGTGTGGAGAAGCGACCCCAACGGCGCTTGCGATTCCTGAATCAGGCATGGCTCGAATACACCGGCCGGACACACGAGCAGGAGCTAGGCAATGGTTGGCTCGACGGGATGCATCCGGACGATCGCCCCCGCTGGTCCGATAGTTTCACCAAGGCATTCGCCGCACGCAGGCCTTTTGAAATCGAGTTCCGGCTTCGCCGGGCGAACGGCGCTTACGGCTCGATGATATGCGTCGGGCGGCCATATCACGATATGCGGGCCAATTTCTGCGGTTACTTGTGTTCGTGTTACGACAACACGGTGCGACGGGACATGGAAATCGCGCTCAAGGAAAGCGAGCAGCGATACGAGGGTATGACGGCAAACGTCCCGGGGATGGTCTTTCAGCTGGTTCGGGACTCGTCAAAAAAACTTTCCTTCGCGTACGTCAACCGCGGCTCACAAACGCTCACCGGCGTTGCCGAGACTGCGCTGCTCACCGATGCGGATGCATTTTTCTCGCTCGTTCCGGAGGATGAGCGATCCCACCTGTTTGCCACGCTCGATGCCTCCGCAGACCACCTTGCCAACTGGACCTGGAGCGGCCGGCTGCGCAATCCGCACGAGCCCAGCGAAAAATGGATCAACATCCGAGCCCAGCCTCGCCGTACCGATCATGCGACATTGTGGGACGGACTGGTCTTCGACGATACGCAATCGCGCCTGGCACAGCTCGAGATCGAGCGCTCGCGCGAGGAGCTTCGGTCGCTGTCGCGCTACCTCCAGACGGTGAGGGAGGAAGAGAAGGCGCGCATTGCGCGCGAGGTTCACGATGAGCTTGGATCGACGCTGACTGCGCTACGCATGGATCTCGACTGGCTCGGCGAGCAGCTTCCGCAGGAACTCAGCTCTTTGCATCAAAAACGCTCCGCGATGGTGAAGCTCGTCGAGTCGGCGGTGGCCGCAACGCGCAAGATCGTGACCGATCTCCGGCCCAGCATCCTGGACGATCTCGGCCTGGCAGCGGCACTGCGCTGGCAGGCCTCGGAACACCAAAAGCACACCGGGGTCCAAGTGATCGTCGAGACGCCTGATCCCGATATTCCTATCGAGCGCGACGTCGCCCTGACCCTGTTCCGCATCTTTCAAGAGACACTTACCAATGTCGCACGTCACGCCAAGGCGACCAACGTCGCGGTCGAACTGGAGGCCGCGGATTCCGCGTACGTCCTTCAAGTCCGCGATAACGGCATCGGCATGAGCCCGGTCGATATCAGCAAGCCGGAATCGCACGGCATCCGTGGCATACGCGAACGCGCTCAACAACTCGGAGGAAACCTTTCCGTGGCAAGCCAGCCTGATCGGGGAACCACAATCGTCGTTTCCATTCCCACAAGCACAAAGCCCGCGGCGAGAGCCGCGGGCCCTGTTGCAGCGGTCACCGCTTCCCGGTCTCGCTGAAACAATACGCTCCAGCCTCATCCGGTCGCGGATCGATGACGGATCCGCGTTTAGGAGGTCTTGACCGTCAGTTGGTCCACTACCCCCTTGACGCCCGATGTCGACGAAGCGAGTTGTTTCGCCCGCTCGCGCAAGTCGGCGTTGTCGACAGTTCCGGACAGTGTGACCGTTCCGTCCTTGGTGTCGACATTGATTTGCAGAGATTTCAAACCCGGCTCGGCGAGGATGGCGGTTTTGACCTTCGCCGTGATCGCGGCGTCGTCGGTTGCGGCGACCGCCTTGTCGACAGGGTTGGTGGTCGTAGCGTCGCTTGGCGTAGTCGAGCTGGGCGTGTTCATGCTTGACGTGGTCGTGCTCGGCGTGTTCATGCTCGACGTGGTCGTGCTCGGCGTGGTTGTGCTCGGCGTGGTTGTGGCGGCGACGCGCGGCGCCGTGCTGTCTGCGCGAGGCGTGGCGGTGTCGGATGAGCGCTGCTGACAGGCAACCAGACCCAGCGACGTCGCGACAAGTGCTGCGAGTAGCGCGGAAGTATGTTGAATCTTCATTTCAGGCTCCATAAAAGTTAGCGTTTGGCCCAGCGGAAGGCCTACGAGTGCTGTTGTCCTCCGGCTTCCCAATACGGCCGGGTGCCGAAGAACGAATGGATGAGGACCGCACACTCATGGTCCAGCAAATTCGGCATGGCGTCCGGCTGCATCGACGGCGCACGCTCGATCCAGTCGCGAAGCGCATTGATGCGGAAATGCTCTACCTCCGGACCGGGCGACATCGCGTTCCAGGGAACGGCGATGACCCGTTCGCTCCATTCCGGCGCATGATCAAGAATCACCATGCCATAGGCGATGCGTCCCGTCCGCAGGTCAAGCATCAAGTCATGAAGCACACCGATTTGCTCGCCACGGCTGTCGACTACTGAAAGCCCAAGAACCTCGCTTCCGCCGACAATGCCGCGTGCCGTCCATCCGCTCGAGGTGCGCGGGCATTTTGGCTCGGTGCTCGTTTGAACGATGGCCATTCCTGCCTCGCGTAAGGGCTGTGGGCGACACATCGAGTTTGCATTTCGCGAATCGACTCTGATATCGGCCATCACCTGTTTATATGGTCGGACGCGACGACGATGCGCGTGGGAGGACGTCCTACATCGGACATCCCCCAGCCGTGCTTATCAGGCGGCGAGCAAGATCCCCGCAGCCGGGGATTGCAGCGATACCAATTCGGTACCTGGCTCTGCCGGCTCGATCAACGGCGCCAATCGACGCATCCGGGCAGCACCGAAAAATGTCGCAAACGCGACTTCTGCGGCGTCCCGTCCTGTGCCTATGCGCACGATTTCGTCGAGCGGCGATAGCCGCGTGGGGTCAAACAGATACCAGCGGTCGCCCAGATACGCTTCGAACACTGCGTGGAAGTCGGGCGGAGGATCGGCGTAGCGCGCATATCCGGTGACAAACCGCGCCGGCCGGCTCGATTGGCGAGCACGTCGCGCGCGGTCGTCAGGGGGGACGAGGTGCCAATCTGATATGCGATATTGTCACGGATCCACTGGCAAACCGACTGCACGCGGCGATAGCCCGGCGCCAGCCTGCCGAATTCGCGGCATGCCAGCGCGAACAGCAGATCGGCTTCACAGTATTTGCTCGCCATTACATAGGGGAGTACGGCGCCCGGCACCTCCGCAAGCGGAATTTCCGGCGCGAGTTCGTCTACTGCGGGGGGATCGAGGTCGACCGTCGCCTGATACCGCACGCTGAACAGGCCGGGCGGCACGTTCACGCGAACGAATCGATTTGCACCCACAGCGTCGGCGAATTCATCAAAATCCAGCGACGGCTGCGTCGTCACCGCCTCGGCGCGAATCCGCTGCGTGCCGGTGTTCGGAACCGGCAGGTTGAAAACAAACAATGTCTGCTGAAGGACATCGTAATCGAGTTGCGAGTCGATATGAAATGTCTTCATTTGCGGTCAGTAGACTCTTACAGACCCTGGCGCTAGCCTCGAGCGGGGAAATCCTTGAGCAACTCGGCAAGGTCGTCGGCATGCTCCTCTTCCACCGCCTGGATTTCCTCGATCATGCGCCGTGTCGTTCCGTCGAAGGGCGCAAAATACGCCGCGATCTCGCGATAACTGTCGATTGCGATGCGCTCGGCGATCAAGTCTTCTTTGATCATGTCGACCAGGTCCTTGCCCTCGACGTATTCGGAATGGCTGCGCGAGAGCAAGCCGTCCGGCGAAAAATTCGGTTCGCCGCCCAGCTGAATGATGCGCTCCGCGATCCGGTCGGCGTGCTCCTGTTCTTCGGCCGCATGCTCCTGGAACTCGGTGGCGACCGGCCCCGCGTGGATGCCTTGCGCCATAAAGTAGTGGCGCTTGTAGCGCAATACGCAGACAAGCTCGGTCGCCAGCGCAGCGTTGAGCACCTTGACTGCAACCGCGGTATCGCCCCCATATCCCGCAGTCACTGCGCCCTCCTCGATATGCTGTCGCGCTCGGTCGCGCAGGGTCTTCACGTCGCTGAGAAAGGGTTGCTTGTTTGCCGAGGGCGCTGGCTTCACGGGAGCTCCTTCAAGGGATGGACGCGGGCGAAAAATGGCCTCTGCGCTAATTATAAGTTTTGAGCACGAATCGTGCCGGTATAGTCTGGGCACGAGTGATCAGTTTACGCTTAGACACGATGCAGAAAGCAGCTCGACGGCTTGGTAAATCCTACAAATCTCGCAAGAATGGCACGCGGGTCGCGGAGCGCCGACGCTCACCCTCACGCTGGATGCGACCGATGTTTGCGGCTATGATCGGCGTTCGCTTGAGGGCGTGGTTCCCATGGCAGAAGCTGAATTCGCAACGCTGATCCATACTCACCGCGGATACTTGCTTCGCGTCGCATTGCTGCAACTACGCGATAATGAACTTGCCGAGGACGTCGTCCAGGACACGCTCTTGGCTGCGCTGCAGGGTGCCGAGGGATTCTCCGGGCGCTCGAGTCTCAAGACCTGGCTCACCGGGATCCTCAAGCACAAGATCGTCGATGCCATCCGAAAAAAAGGCCGCGGCCCGGTTTTTTCGTCCCTCGATGAAGAATGCCAGATCGATGACTTCGACGCACTCTTCGACGAGTCGGGGCACTGGGAGAACCCGCCCGCTGATTGGGGCGATCCCGAAACGCAGCTCTCGCGAAAAGAGTTTTTCGACGTCATGCAATTCTGCCTGGAGAAGTTGCCGCCGAATACCGCGCGCGTTTTTATGATGCGCGAAGTCATGGAACTCCAAGGTGACGAGATCTGTAAGGAACTGGCTATTTCCTCGACTAACCTTTGGGTCATTTTATACCGGGCCAGGGTGGCGTTGCGCCTTTGTCTCGAGCAGCACTGGTTCGCTCCGGCGGGCCAAACCGCTTGAGTCATGTCCGATGCTGTTCTCCCTATAAGAGGACCAGCCGCTTCCGACCATGGGCCGACTGATATCGTGTAAGGACGCGAGCCGTTTGATCTCGCAGATGCACGAGGGGAACGTACCCTTGCGAGCGCGCCTGCGCGTTCGCCTTCACCTCCTGTGGTGCGAGGCGTGCAAGCGTTTCGACCGGCAATTGCGTTTCCTGCGCCTCGCGATCCGTCGCCTGTAGGCTCCTGAGTCTGTTCTCCGGTCGCTTACGCGAGTCTCCAGCGCGACCTGCATCTTCCGATTGCGGACCCTCGCCGCCTGTTCGGCTGTCATACTCGATGATCCATCGACCGCCGCAGCCCCGGTGCTAAAATACGCGCTCGTCCGCCACACCCCGGCGTCGCCCGTGCTTACCGTCATCGTCAATGGTGCTTCCCGCATCGTGCGCAGGCATGACGCGACAGTCGCGGACCTTTTGCGCGAGCTCGCGCTGGAAGGCAAGCGCGTCGCCGTGGAAAAGAACGGTGCCATCGTCCCGAGAAGCCAGCACGCCGCAACGTGCGTCGGAGCAGGCGACAGGATCGAGATCGTTGCGGCAGTGGGCGGCGGCTGAAGAACCCAAGCGTGAACGCTCCCCACGACTCGCTGCCGCTCTCGCTCGACGATCCGCTGATCGTCGCCGGCCGAGCGTATCGGTCGCGGCTTCTCGTCGGCACCGGAAAATACAGGGATTTTGCCCAGACGCGGGCGGCGATCGACGCGTCCGGCGCCGAGATCGTCACCGTCGCGATCCGGCGGACCAACATCGGGCAAGCGCCGGGCGAGCCGTCGCTCCTGGAATACCTTCCTCCGAGCGAGTTCACGCTGTTGCCGAATACCGCAGGATGTTACAACGCCGACGAAGCCGTGCGCACCTTGAGGCTCGCGCGTGAGCTGCTGGACGGACACACGCTGGTCAAGCTGGAAGTGCTGGGAGATTCGGCCACGTTGTTTCCGAACGTGCGCGAGACGCTGAGAGCCGCCGAAACCCTCATCAGCGAGGGCTTCGACGTGATGGTCTATACCTCGGACGATCCCATCGTTGCGCGCGATCTCGAAAGCGCGGGTTGCGTGGCGATCATGCCGCTCGCGTCGTTAATAGGGTCGGGCATGGGCATACTCAACCCGTGGAATTTGCGGCTGATTATCGAGCAATCCAAAGTTCCGGTCTTGGTGGACGCGGGCGTGGGGACCGCATCGGACGCGGTGATCGCCATGGAGCTGGGCTGCGATGGCGTCTTGATGAACACCGCTATTGCGCTCGCGCAGGAGCCGGTGAGGATGGCAGGCGCCATGAAAAAAGCCGTCGAGGCGGGACGCGACGCTTTCCGGGCCGGCCGCATGCCGCGGAAATATTACGCCGCGAACCCAAGCTCGCCGACGTCGGGCCTCATCGGCTGAATTTCCAAGCTCAGGCTTTGATGCCGGCCATGCGCGCCTCTCGCGCTCTGCTTGGAGCGGTGGCTTGCTGGTGCTCGCTTGTCGCCGCGGCGCCGCCGACGCCTGCCGAAATAGCGCAGATTTGCGCCGAAGTCGAGGACCGGTCGCACTGCGGACGCCTCATCGAAGAGCTTCAGCTCAAACGCCTGCCCAATCTTGCGAGACGCGAAGGCAATGCCTTGATGGTTTCGCTTTACCCGTCGGGCGCAGCGACATTTATCGACAGCGATGATCCGGTCAATGGACGCTCCTACAGCCTGTGGGATTACATCGACGGCATCAATGCCGTGGTGCTCTACACCAGTGCCGGCGAGAGCAGCGGCTATACCTTGCTGCAACGGACCACGAACCGGCGGTTCGATCTTCCTGCGGAGCCTCAGCTCTCGCCGGATCGCCAGCGCATCGTGACCGTCGATGTCTGCTCATCGCACTGCGCCAACGAGATCGCGGTGTGGACCGTCTCGAACAGGGGTGTATTCAAAGAGCTTGTCTGGACACCGGACCCAGCGTGGACGGACGCGTCGGCGAAATGGAAGGATGCCGAAACGCTGACGATCGATTACTCGACCGCCGGATCGGCCTCCGGCGTGCTCGAACGCAAGCTCGGCGACGTTTCATGGAAGCGGCCGGCATCGACTTGATTTCGCCGCCGCTCGAGTGAATGCTCCCGAAGCGCAGCGGCGCACCATCCGCAGCTTCGTCCTTCGCCAGGGCCGAATCTCACCCGCGCAGCAGCGCGCCTACGACACACTGCTGCCGCGCTTCGGAATTCCGTTTTCGATGCGCCCGATCGATCTCGCGCAGGCCTTTGGCCGCGCGAATGCGAAAATCCTCGAAATCGGATTCGGCATGGGAGAGACCACCGCGTCGATCGCTCGAGCGCATCCCGAGCTCGACTTCATCGCGGTCGAGGTGCACACGCCCGGCGTCGGCGGGCTGCTCAAGCGGCTCGAAGAGGACTCGATAGCGAACGTGCGCATCGTGCAGCACGATGCCGTGGAAGTCATCGAGCACATGATCGCACCGCGGTCGCTCTCCGGAGCGCATATCTTTTTTCCGGACCCCTGGCCGAAGAAGCGCCATCATAAGCGACGCCTACTCCAGCCTGACTTTGTGCGAATGCTCGCGGACCGGCTTGCGCCGGGAGGATATCTCCACGTCGCGACCGATTGGCAGAATTACGCGGAGCAAATTCTGGGCACGCTGCGCGACGAGCCTTGGCTCGTGAACACGGCGTCCGATTTCGCACCGCGACCGGCTCACCGCCCGCTGACGAAGTTCGAACGCCGCGGCCTCGAGCTCGGGCACGGCGTCTGGGACATTGTGTTCCGCCGCCGGTGAGCGATGCGGTCCGGGCTTACGCTAATCCCGCGGCGGCTCGCTCGACAGCGCGATCAGGCGGGTGATGGCGCTGCGCGCAACATCGCGCGAGAAATGCTTACTGACGTTGTCGCGCCCGCCCTGCGAGAGCGTGGTCCACAATGCCTGATCGGTATACGCGCGCACGACCGCGTCCGCAAACGCAGCCGGGTCGTCGGCGACAAGGACTTCCGTGTCCGGGGTGAGATGCATCCCCTCGATCGAAGGCGTCGTCGCCACAACGGGCAGCCCGTAGCTCATGGCGTGATTGACCTTCCCCTTCACGCCGGCGCCATAGCGCAACGGCGATATCGACACGCGGCAGTCGGTCAGATACGGGGCGATGTCGGGAACGTAACCCGTGACGACAAAGTCTGCCGCAACAAGCGTGCTGACAGTCGGCGGCGGCTCCATTCCCACGATGTAGGTCTTGACGCCGGGCAGCCGCTCGCGTATCCGCGGCAGAACCTCCTTTGCGTACCATAGCACCGCGTCCGTATTCGGCGGATGACGGAACCCGCCGATAAAAAGAATCCCTTGGCGGTCCGCAAAGGGTCTGCCGACGTCTACGCTTTCATGAATGGTCGACAGAAGCATCACGCGAGCATCAGGCGCGAGGCGGTTGAGAAGCGCCAGCTCGACGTGGCTTACCACCAGCGTCATGTCAGCCCTGCGGATAAGGGCGAGCTCCTCATCGCGCTTGGCGGCCGCTGCCCGCCTGCCTATCCGGCTGACGTCGAGCTCCAAACGGCGCTCTTCGCGAAGGAAATGCAGATCGACCGTGTCGAAAACTAGCAGCGCGCGGGACGCAAAAACCCGGGCGGTGCCGATGTGCTTGATGGCCACGTAGTGACGCGACAGGATGACGATGTCGAATTCCTGCCCGCGCGCGGCCAGAAACTCGGGAATCGAGCGCGCAAAAGGATGGAATTGGACTTCCACGCCACCCTGCTGCAGCTTGGCGACGTAAGGTTGACGGTACTCGAGATTGTCTGCAATAAACGTGACCTTACATCCGAGCCCGACCATGATGTCCAGGACGTGCTGCATCCGCACCGATCCAGCGTCCTGATCGGGGGTCAGCATGCAAGCGTCGATCACCAGGACGCGGCGCTTGGCCCACCGATCGCGCTCGAGCTCGGGTGCGACGCCATTCGCGCGATGGCCGACCAGTGCATCCGTCCACTTGCTTGCGAACGCGCCTCGATTGATCGCCTGGTGGCGCTTGACGCCGCCGGTCTCGTCAGTGCCCGACGTGGAGCCTTCGAAGTGAACCACCACCGCGCGCGGCTGGTAGTACGCCTTACGACCCGCGGCGCGAACCGAAAAAGCGAGATCTGCATCCTCGTAGTAGGCCGGCGCGTAGCGCGTATCGAAACCCCCGATGCGGGCAAAGAGCTTGCGGTCGATCGCCAGACACGCGCCCGAGCAGTAATCGACTTCACGGATGTAGTTGTATTCGGGCTTGTCGGGATCGTCGCCACGGCCGAAATTCCACGCCGAGCCGTCACGCCAGACGATGCCGCCGGCTTCCTGCAGCCTTCCATCGGGATAGATAAGCTTCGCTCCCACCAGCCCGGCGTCCGGATACCGATCGAAAACATCGAGCAATGCGTCGAGCCAGCCCGGCGTCGCGATCGTGTCATTGTTCAGGAAGACAAGCAGTTCCCCGCGCGCGAGCTTCGCGCCGCGGTTGCAGCTGCCGATGAAGCCGACGTTCGCATCGTTTCGGACAAAGCGAACGCCGGTGACACCTGCGAGCGCCATCGACGCCGGCTCGGGCGATGCGTCGTCGACAACGATGATCTCGAAGTCGCCAGCACGTGTACTGCCGTGAACACTCTTCAGGCAGGTGTAGGTCAGCAACGGCTTGCCATAGACCGGCACCACGATCGTGGCACGCGGTCGATCTGTGGCCGCAAATGCGAGCGGGGCAATCGCGGACTCTTGCACGAAACGCGTGCCCGTCGCCGGAACAAAGCGATTCGCGCGACCGATTCGGCGGACAATGCGCCGTCCCAGTGCAACCGCGCCTTCGTCGCGCAAGATAGCGAGCGCAAGTCCGGCGTAGCGCGGCGTCTGCCGCAGCGAAGCCCATGTGGCCCGCGTACACGCGATGGCAATCTTGCCGCGATGGACGGCGCGCCGTAGGGGCGCGCTGGTCCGCCACGTCGTGCTCGATTCCACCACGTGCAGCCTGGCTAGCGCTGCGTCCAGGTGCGTCTGGAGCTCGCCGACGTGGATTTGCGTTCGAAGCTGCTCGTGGCGAGCTTGCACGAGCTCGGTGGCGAGCTCTTCGCGATCGCCTTGAGCGCGATTGCGGATCGCTCGGAATTCCTCGAGCTGGCCGGCGACGATTTGAACGCGGCGCTTGAGCTCTGCGCGCGCTTCCGCGTGCCCGAACTCGATGCCGGCGGCGTAGAGTTGGGGCAACGTCAGCTCAGGCGTTTCGGCTGCAGCGGCGCCCGGATAATAGTGCCGCGGATCGAGCGCAGGGGGGGCAGCCGCTTGCCGCCGCACGCGCGGGTGCGACTGCAACGGCGCAAGGTAGATCGCGATATAGCGCTGCGGATCGGTCACGACGCGGCCGCTCGTGGGCGCGGCAGGCTCGAAACGTCGGCAGCGGCGCCCGCTCTGAGCAGGGCGTCGTTCCATTCCGCAGGCGAAGCATCCCACGCAACCAGCAGCGAGCGCGAATGAGCGGCAAGCCGCTCGGGGAACGCACCCAACGCGGAGGCGACGATCGGAACGCCGGCGGCCATCGCCACAGTCAGGGTGTAGACATAGGTCTCCGGCACTTGCGCGGGGAACCAGATGACGTCGGGGCGCTCGGCGGCGAGGAGTACAGGCAGGTCATTGTCATCGTATTGGCCATGGATCGACAGCGACGCTTCGGGCCACTGCGGCAGCGCTTCGGTGGTCGAGCCCAGCACACGAAAAGCCAGCGGCAGTCGGCGCTCGCGGGCGTCGCGAGCGCACGCGGCGACGACACGCACACCTTTCTCCGGCGACATATTGCCCAACACCGAGACGCGGGTTACGCGTTCCGGATTGGCGACCGGCCACTCGGGATGCGCGAGCACGATGGCTGACACATCCGGGAAGTAGCGGGCTACGCGCTGGGCGACATCGCGCGTCGGGGCGATGACGCGAGCGGCACCGCGCAAGAGCTGGCCCAGCGCGCCGCGCCATTCGTTGATGTCGAGTCCCCACTGAGCCGGACGGCGCGCCAGGCATGCAGCGCAGCCTGCCGCATCGGGCTCGCCGCAATAGCGGCCGTCCTCGGTGACCAGATGGTACTGCGGGCAGATCGCGTAATAGTCGTGAAGCGTGCAGTCATAGGGAACACCGACGCTGCGCGGAAGATCGAGAACCGAACGAGGCAAGCCGTGGATGTGATGGAAATGGATACGCGCGACGCCGAGCGCGCGCAACAGGTCCGCCAGCGCGGGAAGCTCTCGCGGCAAAGCGAAATAAGCGACAAAGCCTTCGCCTTGGCGCGGCCAGGTGAGCGCCACCGTGTGATCGGCCGCCGGTTGCAGCATCAGCACCTCGCAGCCTTCGCCCGCCATTGCAGCGAGATCGTTCATGTGACGACGAATGCCGCCTCCCCAACCGTGCGCGACAAAGACAATCAGCGGGCGCGGCCATTCAGCCAGCCGCAACAGGTCGACGCGCCGCGCAAGCGGTCGTGCAGGATCGCGTTCGTCGAACTCGGCGCGCTGCGCGGGGTAGTGCGGGTAGAGCTTGCCGAGCGCTTTTTCGGCGCGGGCTGCAAGATCGCGGGCGTCGGCGCCAAATGCCACCGCACCTTCGTGCCATACATAGGTGTCCGCGGCAAGCACATGTCGAAATCGCGCAGCCGCCGCGCGGAGGCAGAAGTCCTGCTCCACGCCGTAGTCGCTGCCCAGCGGACGGGAGTCGAACGCCCCGATGGCGTCCAAGCAAGCGCGGCGAAAATAAATGCACGGCCCGCGCGAAAGTCCGGTGGGAATGGATTCGCCGGCGTTCGCGCGAACGAACAAGGCATCCAGGGATGCGATGTCCAGTCCCTCGGGCATCGCGTTGTCAACGGCCGAACATGGATAGTTCGCGACGCCGCCCCGGTTGGTAAACGGCGCGACGGTGCCGATGTCGTGTGCCTTGGTTGCATGAGCATGCAGCCGATCGAGCCAGTCGTTGGCGACTTCTGCATCGCTGTGCAGAACGACGAGGTCGCGATCGACGTGCAACGCGATCGCCCGGTTGGCGGCAGCAGCGAACCCC
>VBCZ01000498.1 GCA_005889025.1 Betaproteobacteria bacterium | reverse complement strand
CGAGCGCGCGAGTGAGCGCCGCGATCGCCCGCGGCTTGTCGCCGGCGGCGTCCACGGATTCGGCAAGCGCGTAATGCGTCAGCGCATTGCCCGGCGCGACCGCCGTGGCGGCGGTGGCGTGCGCGACCATGGCCCCGGAGTCACCTTCCTTGCGGCTGCACGCGGCCAGGATGAGGTGAGCGCTGGCGATCTCGCCGGGCTCCGAGGGCGCCGCAAGACATGCCTCTCCGGCGCGCCTTGCGCCGGCAATGTCGCCGGCGGCAAGCAGCTGCCACGCACCCTCGACGCGCGGACCGCCGATCATCGTCGCGCGGCGGCGAGCGCTTCCGGGTGCGCTCGCGATAGTGCCTCCACATACGCGGCTTCCAGCGCCCGGGTGTGGCCGCGCATGTCGGTGAGCGCGGAATGCTCGAGCCCGGCGAGGATGGCTTGCTTCACCCGGGTCATGAACGCGGCGTCGCTTGCGAGCCGCACCGCGATATCGACATACTCGCTACCGCTCTTCGCCACTGTGTCGGTCACACCGAGATTGACCAGGATGGTGTATGAGCTCCGCTCTCCGTGCTTCTTGCCGCACAAGGTCACCACGGGCACGCCCATATCGAGCGCTTCGATCGTGCCGTTGACGCCGCCGTAGGGCAGCGGGTCGAGGGTGAAATCGACGATGCTGTATCGCGCCTGGTTTTCCCCGTCATTTCTTCCCTGCGGCAAGACGATCACCCGCGAAAGGGGGATGCCTGCCGCCGCGAACAGCCGCCCGTAGACGCCACGCGCCTCCGGCGACAGGGGCGAGATCGCGAGCAACGCGCCCGGCGCGCGTTCGAGCACCTCGCGCCAGAGCGACAGGCACCGCCTGGAAAGCTTGAGCGGGTTGACGAATGTGCCGATGACCGTGGCCTCAGCGGAAATCTTCAGTCGTTCGCGGTGGAAGGGGTGTTCCGGCGCCGGGGCAATGTGCCGATACGGGTACACGCACCCGGCCATCGGCAAAAGAGTCTCCAGCTGGAACGCCTGATTCTGCGCCACGTCGGCGTATTGGTCGGTCAGCTTGAAATCGATGGCGCTCAAGCCCAGCACACCTGCGCTTGCAACGTGCGTGATCTGCACGCGCGCGGGCTTGCAGGCAAGGATGCCGGGCTTCGCGCCCTTGGTGTGGGTCGACAGGTCGACAAGCAGGTCGAGGTCGTCGGCGCCAATGCGCCGCGCGGCTTCGCGTTCGGGAACGTCGGCGACATTTTCGAAGTGGTCTGCGAACGCGCGATACCTGTCGGTCCACTCGTCGCTCTCCTTGTTGAGCGCGTAGCAGAAGATTTCGAAGCGGTCGCGGTCATGGTGTTGCAATGCCGACCACATCATCTTTCCCATGACCTGGTTGCGGAAATCGCCCGACAGATAGCCGATGCGCAAGCGGCCGGGCTTGCGAACCGCGAGCGGCATCGGCTTCCCGTGCACGCGTTGCGCGACCGCATCGTATGCGCGATAGAGTCCGAAATGCGCCTCCTGCTCGATGTCGAAGTAGAGCAGCAGAAAGAGCAGCTGCTCCAGGGAGTCGGCGAGATCGGTTTCGCTTTCAGGCTTGAAGTCGTCCTGGCGCAGCCGGTCTAAGTAGCGGTCGAGCCCGGCAAAGTCGCCGCGGTACTGGTAGACCTCCAGCGCCTGCACCGCGAGCGACAGGGCATGGGAACAGCTCGCCTCGAAGCGCGCGAATACCCTGAGCCAGTCGTCGATCCGGCGCGCGCCGAGCAGCGTGTCGCCCAGCGCCTTGTGCGCGAGGACATGGCGAGGATCGCGGGCGAGGACCTGCTCGAACGCTGCAATGGCAGCGTCGGTGCGGCCTTGTTCCTGGAGGATCACCCCGATGTTGAAATCCGCGGCAATGAGGTCGGGCGCAAAGGCAAGCGCGCGTTGATATGCGCGCAATGCTTCATCGCGAAGGTGCAAGGTCTGCAGCGACACGCCGTGGTTGTAGTGGGTCTCGCCGTCGGTAGGCGCGAGCGCGAGCGCCTGCTCGAATGCAACGCGAGCGGCGGCGGGATCGTGGCGAGCAAGCTCGGCCAGGCCCAGCGCGCGCAGCAGCGCCAACGGGGCGGAGCGAGCCAGAGCGAGCCCTTCGCGGCATAGCGCTACGGCTGTTTCGGCGCGGCCTGCCTCGCGCTCGAGATTGGCGAGCGCGGCGCGGGCATCGGCATAAGCGGGCGCTCCCGCCAGCGCTTGGCGAAACTCCGCGGCGGCTTCTTCGCGGCGGCCACGATCACGCAGCAGCACCCCCAGAAAATGGTGCGCGGGAGCAAACGCGGGTTGCTCGGCGAGCACGCCGCGATAACGGATGATGGCCTCGTCGAAGTCTCCCGCCTGATGCTCAGCCACCGCTCGCCTCCAGTCCGCGGCCATCGCCGCGGGGCCCGGTGTGCTCCGTTCGGTGAACCACGATTCGGCGCTGCTGGCGTGCAGGAGCGCGTGTTCGACCGCCTCGCCATGCGCAACCAACGCATCCTCGCTTGCCGATGCGGGCAGGGGCAGGGTGCGCGAGACCAGCGGCGCGGCATGTGCTCCGAGCAGCGTGGCATAGGTCCAGAGGGTACGCGCGGGCCGAGCCGCGAGCAGCGGACCGGTCGCGGCGCGCATTCCCGCAAGATCGATGAGCACATCGTCATCGGCTTCGGCAAGCGCGCGCGCCAATGCGGGATCGGGTGCCGGCCCCAGCGTCCCCACGCGGATTCCGGCCAGCGCCGTGGCGGTTGCGCCATCGAGCCTGGAATTGTCGACGATGAGCACGCTCGGCAGCACGCGCTCGCGAGGATGCCGCGCGACGACGTTTCGCAAGTACGCGCCGGGGTCCACGGCCATGCCGCCCATGACGATGGGCGACCCCGGCGCGATCAGATACGTGACACGGAGAGCGTCGCCTGCGGTGCGGCGAGGCCACTGCAGCGGCACTGGCTGAGCATGGCGCGCCGCGCAGACCATGGCATATTTCTCCGCCCAGGCGCGGCCTTCGCCTGCCCGCGCGGTCGCAACGGCAATCCTGCGCAGCGCCTCGGGATCGTCGATGCTCGGCAGGCGATCGAGCAGGCGCCGCACCCGTTCCCGTGTCGAGTGTCGATCGTTCGAATTCGAGCCCGCAGCATGCTCGATGACCAGTGCGTGCAGCAGCGGCGACGCGGCGGCGCCGTCCATCCTGGAGATGCGCTCCAGCAGGTCGCGCTTTTCAGGCGAATCAGGCGCACGCGCCAGCGCGGTCGCGAAGTCGCTGTCATCGGCAAGCGTCGTTGCATCGACCTCGATCAATTCCGAGAGCTCGGCATAGGCATTCGCGTCACCTGCGCCAAGCAGCGCGAGCGCGAGCCCACGGCGCGCCGCGGGCAATCGCGTATCGAGCGCAAGCGCACGCCGGTACTGCGCGGCCGCGTCGAGCCACGCTCCGCCCTCCCGCAGCATATTGCCGAGCGCGACAAGCGAAGGAACGTGCTGCGGCTGCCACTTGAGCGCTTCAGCCCACGCCGCTACTGCGTCGTCGCGGCGCCCGAGATCGCGCATGACCTCGCCGAGATGGAATTGTACGATGACCGCGTGCCGGTTCGACTTCAGCGCCTGCCGGTAGCACAACATCGCGTCGATCGAGCGGCCCGCGTTCTGGTGCGCCTGGCCGAGCGAAAGCCACCGCCCGTAGTCGGCGTCGATCATGGCGCGAGCCGCGCTTTGAGCGCGGCGACGACAGACTTGGGCGCGATGCGGTAGAGCATGCGGCCGGGAAGCGTATGGCGGATGCGCAGCGCCGCTTGCGCGAAACGAGCCACGACGTCGCTGGAAGCCGCGGGCGCAGCATCGAGCGACGACTCGTCTTCGGCGATCGCCTTTGGATCGGGCATGATCCACGGCGCGTAATGAAGCGCGGCGAGGCAGCGTTCGATCGCGATCGGAGACATCGATCGTTCGATCGATGCATCGGTTTTTGCACGGCGGTACACCGCCAGCGTCTCGGAAACCATCGACTCCAGGGTCGATTGCGGCCCTGCCCGGGCCCGCGCGGCTGCGGCGTCGTATTCGCCGCGATGCTTCTCGTCGAGGAGCGAGACAATGCGATCGAGCATCCGCGCCTCGGAGGGCCACTCACTCTCGTCGAAAATCCATCCGGCGCCCGTGGCACGCACGCGCTCGGCCAATGCGCCGATAGGAGGCACGACCGCCGGCAGACCCGCGGCCCACGCTTCCGAAAGCGTGAAGCTGAATGTTTCGGGGCCTGCGGAAGGATACGCGACAAGCCGCACCTTGTAGTGTTCGAGCAACGCCGCAAGCTCACGCGAGTCGTACGGCCCGTGCATGGTGAAAACGCCGTCCTCGGACTGCGACGGCACGCGCCCTCGATCGAGATAGCCGATGAGAACCCAGCGCAGGTTCAGGGCGCGTGCGCGTGTAAGCGCGACGAGAGATTCGAGGCGCCTCGAGCCCTTGTCGGGGCCGATCGCTCCGAGTACGGCGACTACGGGCCGGCCGTCATCCGGGCACGGCAACCTCGACTTGACGGCATCGTCGCGCTGCATGCCCTCGGAGCTCGCATGGGGAATAATCTCGATCTCGTGCTCGGGAAAATACCGGCGCAGCATCGACCCCGCCCATGGCGAAGGCGCAATGATGAAAGCGGCGCGAGCGAGCAGCGCGCGATGCCGCTCACGCCAAGACTCGATATCGACGTGTTTGAATTCCGGCTGCAAGGCGAGGCAATGACGACACACCGCGCTATCGGTGACGCCGCCGCAGTAGGCCTGTTTCTCGTTCAGGAACGTGATCGTCGGGCAGGCGAAGTTGAGATCGTGCACCGTATAGCCATAGGGAACACGGCTCTCGGACAACGAGCTCATCAACCCGTCGCGGCATCCGGAAATATTGTGCAGGTGAATGAGCTCGATGCCAAAGCGTGCGCATAGGCCGCCGAGAAAATCGCTCCAGGATTCGTCCGGAAGACGGCGGAAATCGTAGGTCTCGATACCATCTGCGGTATGCGACTCGAGCTGCCACTCGTCTCCGACAGCGATCAGCAGGTACTGATAGAACACCGTGCAGGCCGATGCGATGAGGGCCCGCACGTGGTACTCGGTACCTCCCCCGTGACCATGGATGACGTGCAGCATTCCGGGAAGGGGTTCGACCAGACTGCGGTATCGCGCAGCCGAAAGCACGCGCAGAGGACGGAGCGGATCGGCATCGATGTATTCGCCGACGAGATCGAGATATCGCGGGTGACGCGAAAGCAGCAGCGCCATATTGCGTTGGGCAAGCTCGGCCCGCGCATCGCCGAAGGAGCTGCCGCCCGAGTGCACGACGAATGCGTCGTCGCAGAGCACGTTTCGAAAGCCAGCGTCGGCCGCGCGCATGCAGAAGTCGTTCTCCTCGCCGTATCCTTGCCCGAATGCGGGATCGAACGCTCCGATCGCGTCGATGAGCGCTCGCCGGATGTACAGGCAGAAGCCGACCCCGGTGGGAATGTCGGGGTATGTCGGGACGGCCGTTTCGCGAAGCGCCTGCCCCATGAGCGACGCGTCGCGATCGGGCGGCCACGCGTTGTTTTCACAAAAACGGGGCAGTGAGCAGATCTCGGCGTTGTTCGAAAATGGCGTGATCGTCCCTATCCGCGCATCCGACGCCGCACAGCGCGCGAGGGCGTCGAGCCAATCGTGCGTGACGATCGTGTCCGAGTTCAGGAGGACCACGTCGGCGGACGGACGCGCGCATGCCATGCCTCGATTCGCGGTCAGGGTGAATCCGAGATTCGTCGCGTTTGCCAGCAGCTCGACATGCGCCAGCTGCAAATCCTTGAGCTCGTCGAAGTACTTTCGCAACGAGTCGTCCGGGGACGCATCGTCGATGAGCACCAGGCGATAGTCTCCACCGGTGTGCTTCAGAACGCTTTCGACGCAACGTCGAAGATCGTGTACTGCGTTGTACACCGGAACGATGACATCGATGGAAAATCGCGGCCGAATCATCGACTCCTGGAGAGCCATAGCCTCATGCGCAGCCATGGCAGCTGCAGCCACCAGCGGGCGCTTTGGCGATATGCGATGACTCGCTGCTGCGCGGTTAGCTCCGCTTCCAGCCGCCTCTGCTCGGTCGCAAGGGCGCCCAGAACTTCGGCCACACGGGCCTCCAGCTTCGAAATAGTGGCGTCGCGCTGATCGACTTGCTCGAAGAGTCTTCCGTCCATGTCGCGGATGATCCGATCGCGTTCCGCGACGAGCGATTCGAGATGGTGAATGTGCGCCGCCTGCTTGCCAAGCGTGGCGCCCCATTCTCTGAGGAGCGCGTCGAGGCGCAGAACCTCCCGCACGTTCGCTTCGTTTCGTTTTTGCTCGGTCTGATCCGCATCGGTGAACAGCGAGCCGCGAGCGGCGGCTTCGGGCAGCGCGCTCGGCGAGCGCGCCGCGACAACGATGAAATACATGCCCTCCGGAGGCGCATAGGGCACGATGCGGTCCGCATCACCCAGCCATGCCTCCACCCCGGTACCGGAACCTTCGGCCCAGATGCCCGACCACGATGACATGGCCTGGTGATGCCATCGCTGCGCCGGAAAGTGCTTAGCAAGCAGCTCGGAAAGACCGGCGCGATAGAGCTCGTGCAGATGAAACTCGTTGAAGTAGTTTCGCTCGTCGCTGTACAGGCGCTTGTTGGGAGATGACAAGACGAGCAGGCCATCGCGCTTAAGCACGCGCGCGAACTCCTCGAGCATGCGAGGCTGGTCGGCCGATGTGACGTGTTCGATGGTCTCGAACGAAACGACCAAATCGAAGGACGCATCGGGAAATGCGAGCGAGGTGCACGAACCTTCGACAAAGCTCACTCGCCCGGAGCGCGCATAGCGAGAGCTTGCCTGCGCAATGGCGTCGGCATCGATATCGACGCCCACGACGCTGGCGGCAACCTCGCCCAGGAGAGCCGCGCCGTAGCCTTCTCCACACGCGGCATCGAGCACGCGCTTGCCGAGCACAAACTGGCGTGCGAAAGCGTACCGATGCCAATGCTCGTACGCGATCTCGCCGGTGCAGCCGGGAAGGAAACGCTCGCCGGTAAAAGGAGTTTCGGCCATGCAGAAATGGAGTCAGGTGCGCCAGGGTGGCGGCGCAAAAGGGTACAATTTTACCCGATCAGCGCTTAAGCCAACCCCGAATGATTCGACGCTCTTGCGCGTCAACCCGGCACACAGCACCGACCAGGGCGGAAGGTTCCGCCGTTCGATGAAGATAGTGATTCTCACCTACCACTCGCATCACGTTCTGGGGTCGCAATACGCAAATAACGATCACATTGCGTTTGCCGAAGATCTTGACCTCATTACATCGGCTGGTTATCGAATCAAATCGCTCGACCACATTGTCACTACCCTCGAAGCCCGCAAACGCGGATTCCCGAAAGGCGGCGACCAGAATTTCCGGTACGTCGGCCTGACCTTGGACGATGGCCCGGTGTTCGACGTCGAGGATTTCACGCATCCAATCTACGGATTCCAGCGAAGCTTTCTTGGTGTGATGCGGGACTTCCTGACCACACCCTCGGGCCGAAAGCAACCCGATCTGCATGCAACGAGCTTCGTTATCGCATCACCTGAAGCGCGTCACGTGATGGAAAGCGCTTTCGACGAGGAATACACTTTTCTCTCACCCGGTTCCCTCGGCGATGGATGGTGGGAACCGGCAATTTCAAGCGGGTTGATCGCGATAGGGAACCATAGCTGGGACCATCTGCATCCCGCGCTCGTTGACGTGGCGCACTCGCAGCGGGCGCATGGCGACTTCCGTCAAGTAACGACCGTCGAAGACGCAGACCTGCAGATACTCCAGGCAGCGCGATACATCGCCGGGAAAACTCACGGCACGGCGGCGCCACTCTTTGCCTATCCGTTCGGCCACTACAACGAGTT
>VBCZ01000129.1 GCA_005889025.1 Betaproteobacteria bacterium | reverse complement strand
ACACTGTTTCTCATCGGCGAGAAACGCCGAACGAATCGCCGTCGCGTCGGGGTTCTCCGGCAAAAGCGCAGTTCGCGCCTTCACCTTATCGGCTCCTGCGCGTCGGGTGCGCTGCCTCGAAGGCCCGATCCGGTCGGTCATCTTATCGCCTCGAGCGTAAGCGACCATTGGCGCCGACCATGGCGCGGTCCATGCAATTCGGAATCCGGGACATGGCTTGCCGGCGATGTGCATGCGGAAAAAACCCGCCTGAGCGAATTCCCGCCTGATGAGCCGAGGGAGAACTCACGCACAAAAACGCCGAATGGGCAGCCGACATCGCCACATTCTAACGGCCCCGGCGAACGAAAGGGTTTGCTCGCCGGGCGGATCGAGGCCTAGCGTGGTTCGCGGTCGGACGAGACGAGCCGTCCGCTCGCGTGCGTCGGGAAGGTTCTCGGATAGCCGTTGCGGAAAAGTTGGTTGCTGGCACGCGCAAGGCAGGGTAAGTAGGAGTCCTCCAGACGAACCTGCATCCGGTCAAAGCGCCGGTGTGCGAAAAGATCGGCGTCGCCGGCATCGACTACAAGACCGCGCTTTCCTTCGACGGATTGCAGCAAGTACAATAATTGCTTCCATGTCGCAACGACTGTTGTCCGTCGCCGACCTTCGCGTTACCCGCCCAATGATCAGTTCACGCGTCCTCGGCAGCGCAGCCGATATTCAGAAGCGGTTTCAGGAAGCGAAGCCATTCCGGCACGTTGTGATAGACGATTTTCTCGAAACCGACGAATGCGAGGCGCTTTTGCGGGACTTTCCTCGGTTCGACGACCGGTATGCCAGGGACGAGCATGGCGGCGTTGGGCGGAAAGCCGTCGTCGAGCGCGTCTCGACCATAAGCCCGTTTTACGCGGTATTTTACAAATACATCAACTCGGAATCCTTTTTGGACCTCATGAGCGAGCTCACGGGCATCCCCGATTTGATCGCCGACAAGACCCTTTTTGGCGGCGGCACGCACGATAACCAGAATGGCCAGAGCCTCGATGTTCATATCGATTTCAATATCGACGAGCGGCGGATGCTGCATCGTCGCATCAACTTGCTGATCTATCTCAACGAGGAGTGGGAAGAGGCATGGGGCGGCGCCATCGAGTTGCATTCAGACCCCCACAATCCCGGAGCCGATACAGTCGAAAGTTTTCTTCCCGTGTTCAATCGAGCCGTCATTTTCGAGACCAACGAATATTCATGGCATGGCTTCAGGCGCATCAAATTGCCGCCGGACAAGCAGCACGTCTCGCGCAAATCGTTTTCGATATACCTTTATACGAAGGAGCGGCCTGCCGAAGAGACAGTTGCGCCGCACACCACTTTCTATCTCCCGCAGCCGCTTCCCGAGAACATCAAAGCGGGACATACGCTAACAGAGGGCGACTTGCTGGAGCTCGATATCTGCATGCAAAACCGCGACGGCCTGCTCAAGATGTATCAAAAACTCTTGATAGAAAAGGAGCAACGGCTGCGGGATGCACTGCAACCGAACCGGGACGGCGCGCTTCGCGATCAGCTGATCTTGTCGTCTCGCTCCATGAAGTTTGTGATGGCATTGCAGCGGCTGAAGTATCGACTGCGTCATCCGTTTTGAGATCGAGATGATCCGGCTGTTCAGGGACAAAGACCCGGGCTCTCCCGACATCAGGGCTTGTCCCGTGTGCGGCCAATCCGGCGCGAGGCCAATAGGTCGGATAAAGACTAACGTGCTCGTAAGCCTTGAGCGAGGCGAATACGACCTTGCTCAATGCCAGGCTTGCGAGCTTATCTATATTTCCCCGCAGCCGTCCACATGTGACCTTCGGCGCATGTACGTCGAGACGACGCAATTCGATAACCCGGTGTATACCGATCCCGCTCGTGTAACCGGCATCATGGAGTACATGAGCGCGTGCCTTGCGCGGATACTGCAGCGCACGTCGCGAACGGCAAACGGGGTCGTATCGGTCCTGGAAGTCGGCGCAGGCCTTGCATGGATGTGCCGTGCCGCCAAATCGCTGAGCCCGAAAAACTTTACGGTGGCGCAGGACATTTCTCCCGAAGCAGCCGAAAGATGTCCGTGGGTCGACCTCTACCTCCTCAAGGACATATTCGAACACCTCGTCGATCCTATTGCCGTGATTCGCCGCTGCAAGTCCCTGCTCCGAGCCGACGGAGTGATCTTCACTACAGCGCCTCATCGCCCGATCGGGTGGAGAAAAAACTCTCAAGGCGTATCACTTTGGGAGTCCTACAGCTACAACCATGTCCCCGCTCACATTCAATACTTCTCGAAAAAGAGCATGCGTGCGCTTGCCCGGAAGGCCGGATGTACCCTCGACTATTGGAGCCATGCTCACGAGCAAGGGCAGGCCTTCGAAGCGTGGCTGCGCTAGCGCTTCGCACCACGAACTATCGAGCGAATTTGCGGGATAGCACACTGGCCCGTTCCAGCCGTATCCTAGCCGCGCGGATGATGCCGCGCGTGCAGTTGCTTCAAGCGCTCGCGCGCGACGTGGGTGTAAATCGTGGTGGTCGTGATGTCCGAATGCCCGAGCAGGAGCTGGACGACGCGCAGGTCCGCGCCGTGGTTGAGCAGGTGCGTCGCGAATGCGTGGCGCAGCGTGTGCGGCGAGAGCGATTCCGCGGCGATCCCAGCCTTGACGGCATAGCGCGAGAGCGGCTTGCGGCGCATCGTCAGGAAAACGGCATCGGTCTTGGCGTCGCCGGCCAGCGCCGGACGCCCGGTCTTCAGATAGCGGCTGAGCCAGTCGATCGACTCTTCCCCCAGCGGGACCAGGCGCTCCTTGCTGCCTTTGCCCATGACGCGCACCACGCCCGCGTCCAGGCTTACTTGCGCCTGTTTCAGACCCACGAGCTCGGATACGCGCAACCCCGTCGCGTAGAGCGTCTCGAGCATCGCGCGATCGCGCAGGCCGAGCGTGGTCTGTGTATCCGGCGCGTCGAGCAGCTCGCTGACCTGCGTTTCTGAAAGACTCTTGGGCAGCCGTCGTGGAAGCTTGGGCGCGCGCACGCGCAAGGTCGGGTCTGCAGCAAGCCCTCCCAGACGAAGCTGCATTTGGTAGAAGCGCCTCAGCGAGGAGAGCCGCCTGCCGATCGATGTCGCCTTGGCCCGGGCGCGGAACTGCGCCGCGAGAAACGCCTCGACATCGGTGCGCTGCGCGGCGCCCAGCGCCTTGCCCGCATTTCGCTGCAGCCAATCGGCCCACGCCGTCAGGTCGCGCCGATAACTCGATAGGCTGGATGCCGCCAGTCCGTCCTCGAGCCAGACCTGGTCGCAAAACGCGTCGATGATCGCTACGGCGTCGGTGGCCATTTTTCGAGGCATACGATCGATGTCAAGCCCGCGCCTGCGCAAGGCGTCGCGATAGGACAGCGGGGCGGGTGAGCGCAGCGGCGCTATATCGCTTCACTGTCCGAATCGGTAGCCCTCGTGCTTCAGCAGCCAGCGCTTGATGTCGAGCGGACGGCCTTCGACCACGCCCATGAAGCCGCCGAGCGAGCCTTGGCTTCCGATCACGCGGTGGCAGGGGATGACCAGCGCGATTCGATTCGCGCCGCACGCGCCACCGACCGCACGTGGCGCGGTGGCGAGCCGCCGCGCGATCTCACCGTAGGTGCGCGACTCGCCGACCGGAATCGTCGCGAGCGCATCCCAGACTCGCATCTGAAACGGCGTGCCTTCTGGCGCGAGCGGCAGCGTGAAGCGAAATTGCGAATCGCCGAAATAGCGCTCGAGCTGCCGGCAGGTGCGCT
>VBCZ01000128.1:3422-14490 GCA_005889025.1 Betaproteobacteria bacterium | reverse complement strand
AAAGTGCCCGGCTTCGACGAGGTCAAGCCGCAACTCGCGCAGCGCGCGCAAGGTCAGGTGGTCGAGCAGTATCTGCGGGAACTGCGCAGCAGGAACGGCTACTGATCCGGCGCGCCATGCGCGCCGTTGGGCAAGGGCAGGCGGGTCGACCGCCTGCTTTTTTTTGCGCCGCCTGCCGCCGACCGACCCGGGCTGCGCGCGGTTCGATGCTATCCTAACGGCGCAGCCGACAACTACCGCGGGCCTCGAAGGAAACCGTCATGGCGATCATTCGCCATCCGAAGGACTTTTTTGCAGGTCTGATTTTCATCGCGTTTGGCATTGCCGCGATCGTCATCGGCAGCAACTACGCGCTCGGTAGCGCCGCCCGCATGGGACCGGGTTACTTTCCGCGCATCCTCGGCATCCTCCTCATTTTGCTCGGCGCCGCCCTGGCGATTCGGGCGCTGCGGCTGAAAGGCGGACCGCTTCCGCGCTGGAAGTGGCGCCCGACGCTGATCGTGATCGGCAGCGTGGTGCTGTTCGGGTTGATCGTCACTCACGCCGGGCTCGTGTTGTCAACGATCGTCCTGATCGTGTTATCCAGCGCGGCGAGCCCGGAGTTCCGGCCGAAGGAGGCGTTTATCAGTGCGGTCCTGCTCGCCGCCCTGGCGGTAGGCGTGTTCGTCATCGGGTTGAAACTCCAGTTGCAGATCTGGCCGTGGACCAGCGGCATCCTGCCCTGGTCGAGCTGAGCGCCGCCCCATGGACCTGCTCAACCATCTGGCCCTCGGGTTCGGCGTCGCGATGACGCCGGTCAATCTGGTTTACGCGCTGGTCGGCGTGATCGTCGGCACGCTTATCGGCGTGCTTCCGGGCATCGGCCCGGTCGCGACGATCGCCATGTTGCTGCCGACGACCTACGCCTTGCAACCCGTATCCGCATTGATCATGCTCGCGGGCATTTATTACGGCGCCCAGTACGGCGGCTCGACGACATCGATACTGCTCAACATGCCCGGCGAGACGTCGTCCGCGGTCACGTGCCTCGACGGTCATCAGATGGCCTTGCGGGGGCAGGCCGGAGCTGCTCTGGCGATAGCGGCGCTCGGCTCGTTTTTCGCGGGCTGCATATCAACCATTTTCGTCGCAACCGTAGCCGTCCCGCTGTCCGAGCTCGCGCTCAAGTTCGGACCGGCCGAATACTGCTCGCTGATGATCCTGGGCCTTATCGGCGCGGTGGTGCTCGCGCATGGGTCCTTGCTCAAGGCCATTGCGATGGTCGTGCTCGGCCTCCTGCTCGGCATCGTCGGCACCGACGTCAATTCGGGCACCGCGCGCTTCGCGTTCGGGGTTCCGGAGCTCATCGACGGTCTCGGCATCGTCAGCGTCGCGATGGGACTGTTCGGATTCGCCGAGATCATCATCAACCTCGAGACTGACGAGAAACGCGAACTGGTCACCAGCAAGGTCAGCACGCTGTGGCTTACCAAGGAACAGTTCCAGCAGGCGTGGCCCGCCGTTTTGCGCGGAACGGGGCTGGGATCGATCCTGGGCCTGCTGCCGGGAGGGGGCGCCATGCTGGCTTCGTTCGGCTCGTATGCGCTCGAGAAAAAGGTCGCCAAGGATCCGAGCCGTTTTGGAAAAGGGGCAATCCAGGGCGTGGCCGGGCCCGAGTCTGCTAACAACGCGGGCGCGCAGACTTCGTTCATCCCTCTGCTCACGCTCGGCATCCCGGAAAACGCGGTGATGGCGCTGATGGTCGGCGCGATGACCATCCACAACATCCAGCCCGGACCGCAGGTGATGACCTCGAACCCGGCGCTGTTCTGGGGCCTGGTCACGTCGATGTGGATCGGCAACCTGATGCTGGTGGTGTTGAACCTGCCTCTGATCGGGATGTGGATCAAGCTGCTGCAGGTTCCCTACCGCGTTCTTTACCCCGCCATCCTGCTGTTCTGGTGCTGTTCGTCAAGCTCGAATGCGAGCCGGCGCCATTGCTGCTCGGTTTCGTCCTCGGGCCGATGATGGAGGAGAACCTGCGCCGTGCGATGCTGCTTTCGCGAGGCGATCCGACCGTGTTCCTGACGCGTCCGATTTCTCTCGCCATGCTCATCGCTGCGGCTCTCCTGCTTGTCCTGATCGCCGCGCCGAACCTGCGCAAAAAACGCGAGGAGGCGTTTGCGGAAGCCGAGACTTGATCCGATGCGCGTCGCGATACGATTAGCGGCGGCGCAAGCTCGCCGTCGACACGCGCTGCTGCGATGAACAAGGCGCGCGAGGAATTCCGGCCGGAAACGGGCACCGAGCTCGACTGGAGCCTTCCGTATGCGTCGCGCCGCCAACCCATTCTGGCGCGCAACGTCGTCGCAACATCGCAACCGCTGGCAACCCAGGCGGGCATCGCGATGTTGCGTGCCGGCGGCAATGCAGTCGACGCCGCGCTGGCGACTGCGATCGCGCTTACCGTCGTCGAGCCTTGCAGCAACGGTGTAGGCAGCGATCTGTTTGCGATCGTCTGGGACGGTTCCGGCCTCGCGGGATTGAACGCCTCGGGGCGATCGCCCGCTGCGTGGACCCCGGAGCGCTACGCCGGACAAAGCGCGATGCCGCGCGCGGGCTGGAACACGGTGACGATCCCCGGCGCCGTCGGCGGCTGGGTCGCGCTGTCACAACGCTTCGGCAAGCTGCCTTTTGGCGATCTGTTCGAGCCGGCGATTCGCTATGCTCGCGATGGGTTCGCCGTCAGCCCGGTCGTCGCCGAAAAGTGGTCGCGGGTCGTACCGATACTCGGCGACGAGCCGGGGTTTGCCGAGCATTTTCTGCCGCGAGGACGCGCGCTCGCCCCGGGAGAGCTGTTTAGCTCGAAAGCGCTGGCCGACACGCTTCAAAAGATCGCGGCGACGCGCGGCGAAGCGTTCTACCGCGGCGAGCTTGCCGAGACCATGGTAGCGCATGCAAGGGCACACGGCGGCGCGCAGGCGATGGCCGACTTTGCGCAGCACGCCTGCGACTGGGTCGCGCCGCTCGCATACGACTATCACGGGTTTACGGTGCACGAAATTCCGCCCAACGGACAAGGGATCGCCGCGCTTATGGCGCTTGGCATTCTGGACAGCTTCGACCTCTCGGGACAGGCCGTCGACTCGGTCGACGTTCAGCATCTCGAAATCGAAGCGATGAAGCTGGCGTTCGCCGATGCCTACCGTTATGTCGCCGATCCACGCGCGATGACCGTGACGCCGCAGGCGCTGCTCGGCCGAAGCTATCTCGGGTCACGTGCCCGTCTAATCGATCCTGTGCGTGCGCAGGACTACCGTCACGGCACGCCGCCGCCCGGCGGGACCGTGTATCTTGCAGCCGCCGACGAGCGCGGCATGATGGTGTCGCTGATACAGTCCAATTACATGGGCTTTGGCTCGGGCATTGTCGTTCCGGGCACAGGCATCAGCCTGCAGAATCGGGGTACGGGATTTTCGCTCGAGCCCGGCCACCCGAACATCGTCGGCGGCAGCAAGCGCCCGTTCCACACCATCATTCCCGGCTTCGTGACGCACCGCGGCGCGCCGTATTGCAGCTTCGGCGTCATGGGCGGTCCCATTCAGCCGCAGGCGCATTTGCAGACGCTGGTACGGCTCATCGACTACCATGCCAATCCGCAGGCTGTCCTCGACGCGCCGCGCTGGAAGATCAACAGCGGGATTTCGATCGACCTCGAAGCCGACGCGTCACCGGCGCTGCGCGACGGGCTGGCCGCGCGAGGCCATGAGCTCGCATCGGTGCCGGACGCCTACATGGATTTCGGTGCCGGGCAGTTCATCGTGCGCACCGAGACCGGTTATGTCGCGGGATCGGACCCGAGGCGCGACGGCCAGGCGGCGGGGTACTGACGCGCCTGTCGTTGCCGCGCGCACGCCGTCGCGATGCTTCAATCGGTTTTCGCCGACGTTCCCGCCTTTAACGTCGAGAGCGGCAATAGCTCGGGCAGCTCGATACGCTTGCGCCCGGGCTCGACCGCGACAAGCGCTTCCGTTTCGACCATCGTCGCAAGGCTGCGCCGCGTGAGCTCCTGGTAGCTCTGTGTTCCCTCCATTTTCCAAGCGAGCTCCTGGTCGGTCAGAGCGCGCATGACCTTGGCGGGCACACCGGCGACCAGCGTGCGCGGCGGGATGATCATCCCCGCTTTCACGAATGCCATCGCGGCGACGAACGCGGACTCGCCGACAATCGCGTTGTCGTTGACGACGGCGTTCATCCCCACCAGACCGTTTCGTTGGACGACGCAGCCGTGCAGGATCGCGCCGTGCCCGATATGGCCTTCTTCCTCCACCACTGTGTCGGTTCCCGGAAATCCATGCATGACACAGCAATCCTGAAGATTCGCGCCGGCGCGCACCTCGATTCGTCCAAAGTCGCCGCGAAGCGAGGCGCACGGGCCGATATAGCATCCGCCCGCGACGATCACGTCGCCGACAAGCACCGCGCTTGGATGGACAAACGAGGTCGGATGCACGACCGGCGTTGCGCCGTTGATCGACCAGACCCTGACTTTCATTTGGTCATCTTCCCCAATTCGACGTTTGTAGGCCCGAATTCATTCGGGCGCGGCCATGGATGATGCAACCCGTGCGAATGAATTCGCACCTACATGATCGGCATCATCATTTCGCGGGGCAAGTTCTAGCCTAGCCACGCACGCGCATTGCGGAACATCCGCATCCAGGGCGAGTCTTCGCCCCACTCGGATGGATGCCACGACATCTGCACGCTGCGAAATACTCGCTCGGGATGCGGCATGAGGATGGAAAACCTGCCATCCGCGGTGGTGAGGCCCGCAATTCCCCGCGGCGAGCCGTTGGCATTGTACGGATAGCGCTCGCTCATCTCGCCGCGGTTGTCGACGAAGCGCAGCGCCACCAGCGGCTCCGCCGCAGCGAGCTGCTCCTGGTCGTGGAACTCGGCATAACCCTCGCCGCGCGCCGTCGCGACAGGGATGCACGAGCCCTCCATGCCGAAAAAGAACAGCGACGGCGTGCGCTCGACCCGGAGCAGAACCAGCCGCGCTTCGAACTGCTCGGACTTGTTGCGCACGAAATGCGGCCAGTGCGACGTGCCGGGAATGAGCTCATGCAGATTGCTCATCATCTGGCAGCCATTGCAAACGCCCAGCGCGAAGGTGTTCGGCCGCGCGAAAAACGCCGCGAAGTCATCGCGGGCCCGCGCGTTGAAGAGGATCGACTTGGCCCATCCCTCGCCCGCCCCCAGCACGTCTCCATAGGAAAATCCGCCGCCCGCGGCAAACGCATCGAAAAGAGCAAGCGATGTTCGGCCCGCGATCAGGTCGCTCATGTGCACGTCGTACGCGTCGAAACCGGCGCGGTCGAACGCCGCAGCCATCTCGATGTGGCCGTTGACGCCCTGTTCGCGCAGCACGGCGATTTTCGGGCGCGCCCCCGCTGCAATGCAGGGTGCAGCGGGATCGTCGCGCGGGTCGAACGTCAACACCGGCGCAAGGCCAGGGTCGCTTTCGTCCTTTATTCGATCGAACTCCTGCTCCGCGGCCTCCGGATTGTCGCGCAGCCGCTGCAGCGCATGCGTCGTGGCGGACCAGGCCCGATGCAAATCGATGCGCGCCTCATCGAGCAGGATCGTACGCTCGCGTGTGATGCGAACGCGCGCGTCGCGCGTCGTCTCGCCCACGCAGACGCAGCGCAGGCCGGCCGCCTCGAACGCAGCGACGACGCGCTTGCGCTCGCCGGTCGCTATCTGCAGAACGGCGCCCAGCTCCTCGCTGAAAAGCGCCTCGAGGGGAGTACCTGGCACCTCGTCGATGTCGATCGCGAGCCCGCACCGGCTCGCAAATGCCATTTCGAGCAATGTCGTGAGAAGCCCGCCGTCCGAGCGATCGTGGTAGGCGAGGATACTGCCGTCGGCGTGGAGCGTCTGCATCGTTTCGAAAAACAACTTCAGGGACTCGGCATCGTCGACGTCGGGCGCGGCGTCGCCGAGCTGGCCGTATACCTGCGCCAGCGCCGATCCGCCGAGGCGATTCTGGCCGTTGCCGAGGTCGACCAGCACGAGGACACTCTTCTGATCGAGCGCAAGCAGCGGCGTCAACACGCGCCGTGCATCGGGCACTCGTGCAAACGCGGAAACGATCAGCGAGACCGGTGCCGTCACCGCTTTGTCGATGCCGTTTTCGCGCCATGTCGTGCGCATCGACATCGAATCCTTGCCGACTGGAATGCTCAAGCCAAGCGCCGGACACAATTCCATCGCCACTGCGCGAACCGTTTCGTAGAGCGCTGCATCCTCGCCGCGATGTCCGGCCGGCGCCATCCAGTTGGCCGACAGCTTGACATCGCGCAGGCTCGGTATCGCCGCCGCGGCCACGTTTGTGAGCGCCTCGCCCACCGCCATTCTTCCGGACGCCGGCCCGTCGATGAGCGCGAGCGGCGTGCGCTCGCCCATCGCCATCGCCTCGCCGGTGTAGCCCGCAAAATCCATGAGCGTCACCGCGACATCCGACACCGGCACCTGCCAGGGCCCGACCATCGGGTCGCGCGAGCAAAGGCCGCCCACGGTCCGATCGCCGATGGTGACGAGAAAAGTCTTGTCAGCGACCGCAGGCAGCTGGAGGATGCGATACACCGCATCTCGCAAGCCTATGTCCTGCACCTCGACGTGCCTCAGAGCGCGCGCCGCATGTTTCACGTCCCGCGTCATCTTGGGGGGCTTACCCAGCAACACGGACAGATCCATGTCGACCGGCCGCGTATGCAACGCCGGATCTTCCACGATCAGACGCCGCTCGCGCGTGGCGCGGCCGACCACCGCGAATGGGCAGCGCTCCCGTTCGCACAGGGAACGAAAGTGGTCGAGTGCAGCGGCTCGGATTGCCACGACGTAGCGCTCCTGTGCTTCGTTGCACCAGATCTCGCGCGGCGACATGCCCGGCTCTTCCGAGGGAATGCTGCGTAGGTTGAAAACCGCGCCGGCGCCGCCGCCATGCACGAGCTCGGGCAACGCATTGGACAGGCCGCCCGCCCCCACATCGTGAATCGACAGGATCGGGTTATCCGGCCCCAGCTGCCAGCAGCGGTCGATGACTTCCTGCGCCCGGCGCTCCATTTCCGCATTGCCCCGTTGCACGGAGTCGAAATCCAGATCGGCGGTGTTGGCGCCTGTGGCCATCGACGATGCGGCACCCCCGCCCATGCCGATGCGCATGCCCGGACCGCCCAGATGCACGATCAGCGCACCCTCGGGCAGCGCATGCTTGAACGTATCGCGCTCGGCGATGTTGCCTACGCCGCCCGCAATCATGATCGGCTTGTGGTAACCGCGCATTTCGCCGTCGACTCGCTGCTCGAAAGTCCGGAAATACCCGAGGAGATTGGGCCGCCCGAATTCGTTGTTGAAAGACGCTGCGCCGATCGGCCCTTCGATCATGATGTCGAGCGCCGGCGCGATGCGGTCGGGTTTGCCGATCCAATACGTCGGCGCGCCAGCGCCACATTCCATTTCCCCTCGAGCCGGTGGATCGGCAAAACCGCAGGAATCGCCCTTCGAGCCGATGGACCGGCGAAGCCGCTCGAATCTCCCCTCTCCCCGTGGGAGAGGGGCGGAGGTGAGGGCGCGGGCGAGCGGCGCGGATGAGGTCTGCCCGGCAGTGGAGGAAGGGACGAAGGTTTGCTTTGGCGCCTCCGGCGGCTCCCATGGCTGCATCAGCCCCGGAATCCTGAGATCGGATACCGTGAATCCGTTCAACCCCGCCTTGGGGCGAGCCCCGATGCCCGTCGCCCCTTCGTCGCGAATCTCTCCTCCCGATCCGGTAGCGGCGCCGGGAAATGGCGCGATCGCGGTCGGATGGTTGTGCGTTTCGACTTTCATCACGATGTGCGTGGTTTCCGCGCGCGCCGCGTACCGCCCATCGGCGGCAGGATAGAAACGCTTCGCATCAAAGCCTTCCATGACCGCGGCGTTGTCCGCGTAAGCGACGATCGTCCCCTGCGGGTTCTGAATATGCGTCTGGCGGATCATCTCGAACAGGGACTTCGGCTGGCGGATGCCGTCGACGATCCACTCGGCATTGAATATCTTGTGCCGGCAATGCTCGGAGTTGGCCTGCGCGAACATCATCAGCTCGACATCGGTGGGATCGCGGCCCTGGCTCGAGAAATACTCGACCAGGTAATCGATCTCGTCGGTCGATAGTGCAAGTCCCACCGCGGAGCTTGCAGTCTCGATCGCCGACCAGCCGAAACGAAGCAAATTGACGGTCTGCATCGGCCGCGGCGGAAAATGGGTGAACAGGCGCGCCGCGTCGTCGAGCGAATCAAACACCGCCTCGGTCATCCGATCGTGAATGAGCGGCAGGAGAGCCACGCGATCCGCATCGCGGAGCGGCTTTCCATTGTGGGCCGCGACGCGAAACGCGATGCCGCGCTCGATGCGCTCGATGGCGTCCAGTCCACAATTGCGGGCGATGTCGGTCGCTTTGGATGCCCAAGGGGAAATCGTCCCGGGTCGCGGAAGGACGAGCAGAAATTCGCCCGCCTCGGCGCGCTCTCCGGCACGCGGGCCATAGGTGAGGATCCGCTCGAGGATTACGCGCTCAGGCGACGTCAACGGCCGCTTGGCTAAGATGAAATGCCAGAACTCGGCGGCGATGCCGCTGATTCGGCTTCCCTCGAGGTTCGTCAGCAGCTTGGTGACGCGAAACGGCGAAAGGGCGTTGCGCCCGCGCAGCGAGATTAACTCTGCCATCTATCGAAGCGGCGTAAAGAACAATTATACGCCGCTTCCGCGTCGGCGCCGCGAGTCTTTCGCCGCTGGTTCGCTCGCCGTTCTTCTAGGCCCGAATTTATTCGGGTGCGGTCGAGAAACTTGGCAGCTCCGTGCGAATGAATTCGCACCTACAGAGCCCGTGCGAATGAATTCGCACCTACAGCAGCGGCTTGTAGACCCGAATTTATTCGGGCGCGGAGCAGCGGCTTGTAGGCCCGAATTTATTCGGGCGCGGTCGCGAAACTTGGCAGCTCCGTGCGAATGAATTCGCACCTACAGCAGCGGCTAGTGCGAAAGGATCTTCGACAAAAACAATTGCGCGCGCTCCGATCGCGGCTTGCCGAAGAAGTCGTCCTTCGTCGCGTCTTCGACAATACTGCCCCGGTCCATGAAAATGACGCGATGCGCGACCTTGCGCGCGAAGCCCATTTCATGCGTGACCACCATCATGGTCATGCCTTCCTTGGCGAGCTGGACCATGACGTCGAGCACCTCGTTGATCATCTCGGGGTCGAGCGCCGATGTCGGCTCGTCGAATAGCATGCAGATCGGGTCCATCGACAGGGCGCGCGCGATGGCGACACGCTGCTGCTGACCGCCGGAGAGCTGCCCTGGATACTTGTCCTTTTGCGCGATTAAGCCAACGCGGTCGAGAAGCTTCAAGCCGCGCTCGGTCGCTTCCTCCCGCCCTCGATTGAGCACCTTGATCTGCCCGAGCGTCAGGTTGTCGACGATCTTCAAGTGCGGGAAGAGCTCGAAGTTCTGGAATACCATCCCGACACGCGCGCGAAGCTTGGGCAGGTCGGTCTTGGCGTCGCCCACCGAAATGCCGTCGACTGTGACCGTGCCCTTCTGGAACGGCTCCAGGGCGTTGACGCATTTGACCAGGGTCGACTTTCCCGACCCCGATGGCCCACAGACGACGATCACCTCGACCTTCTCGACCTTGGTCGTGCAGTCGGTCAGCACCTGGAACTGGCCATACCACTTGGAAACATGGTCCATTGAAATCATCGTGACACTCCCCGAGTCATCCGCTTCAGCGGATGACGGCTATCTTCTTCTGCAAACGCTTCACCATGAATGACAGCGTGTAGCAGATGACGAAGTAAACGATGGCCACAAAGAGATACATCTCGACCAGCCTGCCGTCGCGCTGGGCGATCTTCGACGCCGCGCCAACGAAGTCCGTTGCCGAGATGACGTAGACCAGCGAAGTATCCTGGAACAGGATGATGGTTTGCGTCAGCAGGATCGGGATCATATTGCGGAACGCCTGCGGCAAAATCACCAGCCGCATCGCCTGGCCGTAAGTGAGTCCCAGTGCGTACGCCCATGATGAAGGTGATGATCGCGGTTCTCTCCGCGCCGATCTGCACGGGGCGCTCGGCACGCGTTGCCCACTGCAGGATCTCCGGCATGAGGAAGAAGAACCAGAAAATCACCAGCACCAGGGGGATCGATCGCATCAGGTTCACGTAACCGGCGGCGAAGGTCGCCAAGGGCTTGATCGGCGAAAGGCGCGCCAGAGCGAGCAGCGTGCCGAAGAAAAGCCCCCCGAGCGCGGCGATCACGGTGAGCTGCACCGTGTATTGAAAGCCCTTCCACAGATACGGCAATGAATTGGCAATGATGCCGAAGTCGAGATGCATGGCCGCCCCCTACTTCGCGCCGCCGACGATAAAGCCCGGCACTGCGGTTCTGCGCTCGATCAACGCCATGACACGGTTGGCGGTCATCGCGATCGCGATGTAAATCAGCGTCGCGGCGGTAAACGCTTCGAAGAAGTTGAATGTGTACTCGCCGAGCTCACGCGCGCGGAACGTCAGCTCGGGCAGCCCGATGGTTAGGGCGATGGACGAGTTCTTGATCAGATTCATCGTCTCGCTGGTGAGCGGCGGGATGATGATCCGAAAGCCCATCGGCAGCAGGACGTAGCGGTAGACCTGCGGCTGCGTGAGCCCTATGGCCATGCCGGCCATCCGCTGCCCACGCGCCAGCGATTGGATGCCGGCGCGAACCTGCTCCGCAACGCGCGCCGACGTAAATAGCCCTAAGCAAATCACCGCCGAGACGAACTGTGCGTTGGCCGGATCGGTGCGCACGATCCAGTTCTTGAGCGGCGGTATGAACTCGGGGATGACGAAGTACCACAGGAACATCTGCACCAGCAGCGGGATGTTGCGAAAGAGCTCGACCCAGGCGTTGCCGAATTGGACCAGCCATGGCCGGTCCGTGGTGCGGATGGTGCCGATGACCGAGCCCAGCACGAGCGCGATGACCCAGGCGCACGCCGACA
>VBCZ01000128.1:0-3144 GCA_005889025.1 Betaproteobacteria bacterium | reverse complement strand
TAGATCCGGTTGATCTCTCCCGACTTCATCACGCCGCCAACGGTTTTGTCGACCAGTGCCTTGAACTGCGGATCGTCCTTGCGCAGCATCATGCTGTAAGGCTCCTGGCGCAGCGATTCCTGAATGATCATGTAGTCGCCCGGGTTGCTCGAGTTGGCGATCTGTCCGGCGAGCAGGATGTCGTCCATAACGAAGTCGGACGTGCGCTCCTGCGAAAGCAGCAGGAACGACTCCGCGTGATCCTTGCCGTAGATTTCCTTGATCTCGACATTCTTCGTCTTGTCGTATTGCTTGAGCAGAGGCACCGAGGTTGTCCCCGACGTCGTGGAAATCGTCTTTCCGTTGAGATCGGCCAGGCTCTTGATGCCTGAATTCTTTTTCACCGCCGCGGTGACGTTGATCACGAAATAGGTCGGCCCGAAGGCAACCTGCTTCTGCCGGTCGACGCTGTTGGTCGTCGATCCGCATTCCATATCGATCGTGCCGTTCTGCAGCAGCGGAATACGGTTCGATGAGCTAACCGGCTGCAGGTTGACCTTGAGATCGGGCATCTTGAGCTCGGTCTTGACCGCCTCGACGACCTTCATGCAAAGGTCCATGGCATAGCCGATCGGCTGTTGCTTGTCGTCGAGGTACGAGAACGGGATCGACGATTCGCGGTATCCGATCGTGATCGTCCCCGTATCCTTGATTTTCTTCAGGGTACCCGTCAGCTCCTGCGCCGATACGGTCGCGGCAATGCCGACGGCGAGCGCACCCAATACGATCCTGGGGAACAACTTCATCAATACCTCCTGTAAATGAAATCGGTAAGATGCCGGCGCCTCGCGCCTGTCTGATCACGAGTCGGGTCGCCACAGCGCCCGCGACGGCGCGGGTGGAACAGCCTCGGCGGCTAGTGTAGCGATTGCCCCGACCCTTGTCTAATTGCGAGGCTGCCGTTTCGGCGCCGCTCTTTTGGAGCGAAGACGATCCTATAATCGATCCGGTGAGTCCCGAGCCCGTCTATCGCGTCGCGGAATTGCGCACGCTCGAAACCCGTGCCGCGGAGGCGCCGCTCATGGAGCGCGCCGGGCTCGCCGCGGCGGGCGTTGCGCGCGACGTGCTTTCCGGACGCTCATCGCGCGTGCTCGTCCTGGCGGGGCCGGGCAACAACGGCGGAGACGCATTCGTTCTCGCGCGCTGGCTGGCATCGTGGTTCTTCGATGCCGCCGTTGTCTTTCACGGCGATGCCGCAAAGCTGCCTCGTGATGCCGTGGCAGCCCATGATGCGTGGCGTGAATCGGGTGGAAAGACCCTAGCCGAATGGCCCGAGCGCAGCGATTTCGGGCTGATCGTCGACGGTCTTTTCGGCATCGGCCTCAAGCGGCCCGCCGAGGGTATCCACGCCCAATGGATATCCCGCGCGAGCGCGAGCGGAATTCCCATCCTCGCGCTCGACGTGCCGAGCGGTCTCGACGCGGATACGGGCGTCGCCTATGCGCCGACAATGCGCGCGTCGGCAACCGCGACGTTCATTGCGCTCAAACCGGGGCTGCTCACGGCGGACGGACCCGATCATTGCGGCGACGTCAGCGTGCACGCGCTCGAGCTCGATGCAACGGCGCTATTGCCGCCGCAAGGTCATCGGCTCGACTGGGCAACGCTATCGACGGCGTTGCCAGACGTGCTGAAACGAAGGCGTCGCAACGTCCATAAAGGCACGTTCGGCACGCTGGCGATCGTTGGCGGTAGCGACGGCATGGTCGGTGCGGCGATTCTTGCCGCGCGAGCCGGCGCACTCCTGGGTGCTGGCAAGGTGTGGCTTGGCCTGGCGGCAAGCGCGCGACCGGCGGTCGACATGCTGCAGCCGGAGCTCATGCTGCGCGACGCGGAGAAAGTCATTGAGAACATGCCCTCTGCCATCGTCGTGGGTCCCGGCATCGGCGAGGCTGATCGCGCGCGCGACTTGGTGCGAAAGGCGCTGCGCCTGGATGTGCCGGCGGTGGTCGATGCCGATGCGCTGAATCTCATCGCCGAAGACGACTTGCTTGCCGACGCATTGACTTCGCGCAGTGCTCCCACCGCGATCACGCCGCACCCCGGCGAAGCGGGCCGACTTGCGAAGATGACCACCACCGACGTGCAGGCCGACCGCTTGCAGACCGCGTTGAAATTAGCCGATCGATTCCGTGCAGCGGTCGTGCTCAAGGGCTGCGGCAGTATCGTCGCGTTTGCCGATGGGCGCTTCGCCATCAACGCGAGCGGCGGCGTGGGACTCGCCAGCGGCGGCACCGGCGACGTGCTCGCCGGCATGATCGGTGCATTCCTGGCGCAGGGTGTCGCCATGCCGGACGCGCTGAAAACAGCAGTGTGCCTGCACGGCGCCGCGGCGGAGGCGCTCGTTGCCGGAGGTGTCGGACCGCTCGGGATGACCGCGTCCGAGATCGCACCTTCGGCGCGGCGCTTGATCAACGCCGCGCGCGGATGAACCCGCCGCGATGTAGGGCCGAATTCATTCGGCCGCGCTACGAAAGAATGCACCGCGTGCGAATCCAACACCTACGGCAATAGCACCGCGTGCGGATGAATCCGCACCTACGGCAAGAGCACTGTCGCGCCCGAGGTCTTGCGCGCCTCGAGGTCGCGATGCGCTTGCGCCGCGTCCTTGAGCGCATAGGTCTGCCGCGCGTCATTCTTGATCTTGCCGGCCTTGACCAGGGAGAACATCTCGTCGGCCATTTTCAGCAGGTCGGCACGCTTCGCCGCATAGGTGGCCAGCGTCGGCCGCGTCGCATAAAGCGAGCCCTTTTGCGCGAGCAACAGAATCTCGAACGGGGGGACCGGCCCCGACGAGCTGCCGAAGCTCACGAACATGCCGCGCGGCGACAGGCAATCGAGCGACGCGGGAAACGTGTCCTTGCCGATGGAATCGTAGACCACGGGGACACCTTTGCCGCCGGTGATCTCCTTGACGCGCTCGACGAAATTCTCGCGCGTGTAGACGATGACGTGGGCGCAGCCGTTCGCCTTGGCGAGCGCGGCCTTCTCATCGGAGCCGACGGTGCCAATCATGGTCACATCCAGCGCGCGTGCCCATTGACAGGCGATCGAGCCCACGCCGCCCGCCGCGGCGTGGAAAAGAATCGTCTCCCCGCCCTTCAA
>VBCZ01000127.1 GCA_005889025.1 Betaproteobacteria bacterium | reverse complement strand
TTGCCGAAACGCCGGTGGACTCCCAGCGGCCATCGGCGCGAACGCGGCCACGCGGCCGCGGCGCGTTCGTGTGGGTTCTGGTCGTCGTCATACTCGGCTGCATCGGCGCCGTGATCGTATTCTGGCAGAAGCAGGAGCCGGCGCCAGTTCCCGCGGCCGCCCTCGCACCCCCACCACCTGTCGCCGCCGTGCCGGAGATCCGTCACCCGATCCCCGAAGCGCAAGGAGGCGCCGAGCCGTACAAGGATGCCAGGCCGTTGCCCGCGCTTGCGGTGAGCGATGCGGCCATGCAGAACACGCTCGCCGATCTTTTCGGGGCCGCGACGTTCGACAAGATCTTCTATCCCGACCAGATCGTCCATCGCTTTGTCGCGACCATCGATAATCTGCCGCGCAAAAATGTGCCTTCGCGATACATGCCGGTCAAGCCGGCCCAGGGCCCGCTGATTACGGTGGGCAGGGACGATTCCATGTCGATCAGCGCCAATAACGCCGCCCGCTACGCATCGTACGTCCGTGTGGCCGAAGGAATCGACGCCAAGAAGGCGGTCGCGACCTACGTTTATTTCTATCCATTGATGCAGGAAGACTATCGCAACCTCGGCTACCCGAAGGGGTACTTCAACGACCGTCTGATCGAGGCGATCGACGATATGCTCGCCGCGCCGGAAACACCGTCTACGGTGGCGCTTGTGCAGCCCAAAGTGCTGTATCAATACGCCGATCCCGACTTCGAAGCGCGCTCCGCGGGTCAGAAGATCATGATGCGGATGGGCAGCGAAAACGCCGCAAAGGTCAAAGCGAAGCTCCGGGAAATCCGCCGCGAGCTCGTAAAATAGAAAATAGGGGTCAGACCCCGTTTTCATGTTGTTACGATATCGCGCGGAGAAAAGGGGGGTCTGACCCCGGTTTCCTCAGGTGCGCGCCGGCGGCCGCCACTGCTCGACCGTGATGCTCGGCGCGCGCAGCATGCGCATCATGCGGATGGCGGTTTCCCGTCCGCGATAGTAGCCGGCGAGGCGCAGGGTTTCCGCGAAGCCGACGGAGCGATAGAATTCATACGCCGCTTTGTTGCGGATGCGCAGCTCGACGTGGATCGATGCGATCCCTGCCGTCGCGGCCGACTCCACCAGCCAGTGCGTCATGCGGCGGGCGATGCCGCGACGCTGATAAGCGGGACGCACCGCGAGCAGGACCAGGTGCGCACGCTCGTCGCCAAAGGTCATGATGGAAAAGCCGATCGTCGATTCGCCGCCGCATGCAACCAGCGTGACGGTTTCAGGGTCGCCGATCAATGCGCGTATGCGCTCGGTTCGATACTGCCAACCGAGCCCCTCCTCGATCAGATCGCGCGATAACGAAGCAATCGACGGTGCGTCATCGCGGGTCGCAAACTGGAAGGTGACATGCTGGGTGCTCATGACGGTGATTCTGCCACGAGCGGAGCAAAGTAGGCGAGCGAAACTGTTGCGCACCGCCCCCGGTTTTTTATCGGCGCGCGCATGGGACCCAATGTAATTGTCATCCGCCGGATGTATTTGTCATGTACCGTTGTCCCAATGAATCCGCTTGCGGCGGCGATGCTCAAATCCATGAGACGACTTCGCCTCTGATCACCCGCCGCGAAGCCATGGCGCTTCTCGGATCCGGCGCCGCATGGCTCGCCGGCCCGCGTTCCGCGCGAGCCGCGGCGGCAGCCGCTGCGCTCCCCGCGTGCATCGCGCGTCCGCAGCAAACCGAGGGGCCTTTTTTCGTCGAGAGCGCGCAGGAGCGCTCCGATATCCGGCTTGACCCGGTGACCGATGCAAACGCTCCCGGCGTGCCTCTGCGCCTGGGATTCAGGGTTTCGCGCGTAAGCGGCGCAAGTTGCAACCCGCTGGCCGGCGCGCGGGTCGACGTCTGGCACTGTGACGCGACGGGGCGCTACTCCGATGTCGGCCGCGGCTCACAGAGCCCGCGTGGAAGTCTATTGCGTGGCTACCAGCGCACCGACGCGGCAGGAAGCGCGCAGTTCGTGACGATTTACCCGGGATGGTATGGCGGTCGCGCCGTGCATGTGCACTTCAAGATACGAACACAGGCAGCATCCGGCCGGGGTCAGGAATTCACATCGCAGCTTTACTTCGACGATGCGCTGAACGATCGCGTCTTTGCCCTTGCGCCGTACTCGACGCACGGGCGGCCTTCGATGCGCAACGCGGACGATTTCATTTTCCGCGACGGCGGCCGAGCGTTGCTCCTCGACGTGGTGCAGGAAGGAGAGGCCTACGCAGCGGCGTTCGATATCGGGCTGGTGTTGTAGGCGTCAGGTCCTTTGTCTTGTGCTGACCGATAATTCGGCCCTGCAGCGCGAGCCTGTAAGTACGACGGTCGACCAGAGAGGAAATATGGGGTTCGTTACGGCGATTGCGCTGGCGGCGCTCATTTTTGGCGTGAACCCTCTCGCCCTTGCGCACGACGCTCCCGCCGGAGCGACATCGGCCTCGGCAGCGGCGCTCGATGCGGGCCTGGGTCCGCTGCATCATCCGGTGTCAACGCACAACGTCGAAGCGCAAGCCTTTTTCGACCAGGGGATGAAGCTCGTCTTCGCGTTCAATCACGAGGCGGCGATCAAATCGTTTCAACGCGCGGCGGAAATCGACCCCGACCTCGCCATGGCGCATTGGGGTATCGCGCTTGCGCTGGGGCCGAACATCAATATGCCGATGGATGCCAACGCACACAGGACGGCTTACGAGGCGGTGCAGAAGGCGGTCGCGCTCGAGCCCAAGGCGTCCCCGGCCGAGCGCGCATACATCGACGCCCTGGCCCGGCGCTACAGCGCGAATGCAGAAGCCGAGCAGGCACCGCTGCAGGTCGCCTACAAGAACGCGATGAGGGATCTCGTGCGGCGCTATCCGAAAGACACCGACGCCGCGGTGCTGTATGCGGAAAGCTTGATGGATCTGCGTCCCTGGAAGCTGTGGACGCCGGACGGCAAGCCGGCCGAGGGTACCCTGGAAATCGTGGCAACGCTCGAGCGAGCGCAGGCGCAGCAGCCCGATCACATCGGCGCGCTGCACTACTACATTCACGCGGTCGAAGCATCGCAGCACCCGGAGAGGGCGCTCGCGGCTGCGAAACGGCTGGAAACGCTCGCGCCCTCGGCGGGCCACCTGGTCCACATGCCGGCGCACATCTACATCCACACGGGGAATTATCTGGAAGCCGTGCGCGTGAACGAGGCCGCGGTGCGCGCCGATGAAACGCTGGCCAAGTCGGCCGAGGAAGGCTTCTATCTCATCGGATACTATGGCCACAACCTGCACTTCCTCGCGGTCTGCAACGCGCTTGCCGGCAACTCGAAAGCGGCGATCGCCGCGGCGAACAAGCTCTACGCGCACGCCGAGCCGAGGGTCAAGGCGGTGCCGCCGCTCGACGGATTCATGCTGACGCCGGCATTGGTCCTGGTGCAATTCGGCCGCTGGGACGACGCCGAGATCGAGCGCGGACGATTCGTCGAGGCCGCGGACAGCCTCCCCAAGACGCTTGAATTCGGCAACAACACATCGGCCGGCCTGTTGGCCGTCGCACGCCCCTATCTGGACGGACGCATCGCGCTCATGCGCGGGGATGCGCCGAGCGCGATCGAGTCGTTGCGCGAAGCGGTCGTCGCCGAAGATGCGCTTGCCTACGACGAGCCGCCGACGTGGTATTTGCCGTCACGCGAGGCGCTCGGCGCGGCGCTGTTGCGCTCGGGGGATGCGAGCGGAGCCGAAAAAGCCTATCGCGAGAATCTCAGGCGCAATCCCGAAAGCGGCAGGACCCTGTTCGGACTGCGCTCCGCCTTGGCGGCGCAAGGCCGCTCACACCAGGCCGCGGACGTGCAAAAACGCTTCGAACGAGCGTGGCGCGCAGCCGACGTGACGCTCGACGCCTCGTCGAGTCTCTGAGCGACTGAATTACGCATTGGCCCTGCGTGACATCGGCGGCTGAAAGAAGAAGGATTAGCGCTGTCCCAGCACGAATTCGGCGATCGCCGTCAGCGCCGCGTGCGCACTGGCGAGGTGTTGCACACCGTCGATCCGCGCCGCTCCCTCGAGACCGATCACCAGCTTGCCGAACTGCCTTCCGAGCGCGACCTCCGAGAGAGTTCCAAAGCTGTCGCCGATGGCGATCAGGCAGAACGCCGCGCGGGCGATGAGCGCGTTTCGCGCCTCGCCGATACCGGTCGCGATGACGACGTTGACGAACGGATTGGCAAGCGCCGGATCGGCATCGGGCAACATGCCGATCGAGACGCCGCCGACGCGAGCGACGCCTTCGCACACCGCCTGCATCACCCCATGGCGGCCGCCGCATATCACGACAAACCCGCAGCGCGCCAGGAGCTCACCGCACTCGAGTGCGGCCTCGAGCTGCGCCGCGGTCGCGTCTCGCGGGCCGATCACTCCGATGGGCACGCGCAGCGGGCGTCCGCTTTCCCGCTGCAGCCACGTCGCCGCAGCGACGGCATCGATGACTTCGAACGCGTTCGGGTCCTGCACCTTGGCATCTGCTGCGCGCCACGTCCGATCCGCGGGATCGAAGCGCCTGCCCTCGGCATCGAACAATGCCGCACGCGTGCGGTCGAGCCTAAAGGTAGCGCTCATGCCTGCTCCCGACCCATTCGCCGGCGGTGATGAACGCTGAACATGCGGCGGTGATCAGCAAGGCCAGCGCCGCGGCAGCGGGAAAATCGGAACCCGTCTCGGAGATGAGACTGTAAAGACGCAGCGGAAGAATCGCGAGCTGCGTGCCAACCAGCGCCAGCGCCGTGCCGTAGGCTCCGAACACGACCGCCGCCACGAGACAGAAGGCTGCCACAAGCGGCCCGGCCACCTGGGGCAGGAGTATTTGCCGGAATGCCTGCGAAGGCGTCGCGCCGACCGACTCAGCGGCCGCAAGTTGAGCCCGATCGAAATTGATCAGCACCGGCAGCATCCCGATCACCACGCGTGGAATCAGATAGTACGAAGAAGCAAATGCGAGCCCCACCGGCGTGAACAGCGCTCCGCCGATGGTCGCAGCATCGAGACCCGCGTACGCCAGCAACTGAGTGACCAAGCCTGCGCGACCGTAGCCCAAGATGAATCCGTAGGCCACGGGGCGCGGCGAAAGCCGCGATAAGTGTAGGGCCACGCCCAAGCCCGCCAGCGTCGATACGATCGCCGCCACAAGGGTGAGCGCGGCGCTCCCGGCAAGCGCCGACCAGAAGCCGGGGGTCGCGATGACGCGACCGAAGGCGCTCGATCCTTCGCCGAGCGCGTCGACCGCGATTGCGATGACCGGCAACGCGAAGAAAAGGGTGAGCAGCAGCGCGCCCGGCAATGCGAGCGTGGCTCGGGTGCGGGCGGAAAGGGCCATCGCCTGCGTTTTTAGGTGTGCGACGCGGCGCGCATCACTTGCTGCCCGTCGCCGCCGCCCAACCTTTGTCGATGTCGGCCTTCTTTGCCGCCGCCGCCTTCACGTCGAGTGGGCGGACTTGTGGCGCGGCCGGGAGCTTGTCGGCGACGTTGTCGGGTAGCTTCACGCCGGGGACCGAAGGGCGCACGAAGCCTTGGGCAAATATCCCCTGCCCCATATCGGTCATGATGAAGTTGAGCCACAGCTTGCCGGCGTCAGGATTGGGTCCCTTGTCGACGCGGCTGATCGCGTACGGCGCCGCCGCCGAGGCCTCCTTGGGGATCACGACGGCAACGGCGTCGCCGAGACCGTCGGTGTACTTGGCCTTGAGACCGTCGTTTTCGTACGAGATCCAGATCGGAATCTCGCCTTTGACGAATTGAGCATAAGGCGTCGTACCCAGCACCCGCAGCACATTGCCCGACTGGTGCAGCTTACCAAGATAGTCGAGCCCGGGTTGCACATTGCCCATGTCGCCGCCTGCGCCGAAGTTTGCGGCCAGCGTCACAACCTGCCCGACGCCGGTCGAGCGCGGGTCGAGATAGACGATCGTGTTCTTGTACTCGGGTTTGAGCAGGTCGGCCCACGATTGCGGCACGTTCTTGACCAGCTTGGTGTTGACGATGAAAGCAATGGTCAGGGTGTGGATGGTGAACCACTTACCGTCGGGGTCACGAAACACCGCAGTGAGCTTGTCGAAGTTGACCGGCTTGAAGGGCGCCACGACATTCTTGGCAATGGCGTCGATGCCCGACGCCGCGAAATAGTACGCGGTGTCCGCCTGTGGGCGATTGCGCGCCTTGTCCAGTGCGACCACGGTCGCCGCCGAGCCGATGTCGTTGTACACGATCTCGACCTCGGGATAGCGCTTCTTGAACGCGGCGAACTCGGCGGCCCAGTTGGCCCACGTGGGCCCGGTATCGAAGCTAACGACCATGCCTTCCTTTTTTGCCGCCTCGTAGACCGCCTTCTCTCCGGGATAGAGCTCGGGTGAATCGAGCACGGTTTGCGCCGCGGCGGCGCCGGCAAACAAGTTCAGCACGACCAGTGCCGCAGCGCACTTGAAACGATATCGCATCGACTTCATAGCTTCCTCCTATTGGTTGCGCAGGAACTGAATGGCATCGCGCGGCACGCGAACGTTGGCGAAATGGTCCCGCGCCGCGGTTTCTATTTCAAGCCGCCCGTTCCCCGCTGCGACTTCGATCTGGCGCGTTGCGCCGTAGAACCGATCGCGCAGCACCTGCGCCGGGAAGACGTTTTCGCCGGCGGCCGGCGCGGCGGGCTCGATACGCTCCGGGCGCACCAGCAGGCGCAGCGTACTCCCTATCGCGCGGCCGTGTGGCAGCGTGGCAAGACGCCCGATGGGCGTATCGACCGTCTGAGCATCGACGACTTGCGCGTCGAGCAGATTGGCGCGGCCGACGAAGTTGGCGACAAAGGCATCCACGGGCGTGTCGTAGATCTCCTGCGGCGACGCCGACTGCACAAGCCGCCCATCGCGCAATACCACGACTCGGTCGGCCAGCGACAGCGCTTCGTCCTGGTCGTGTGTGATCAACAGCGATGCCAGGTTCTGCCGGCGCTGGATTCTGCGGATCTCGTCGCGCATGGCAACTCGCGTCGCGGCGTCGAGCGCGGAAAGGGGCTCGTCGAGAAGAAGCGCGCGCGGATGGAAAATGAGGGCGCGCGCCAGCGCAACTCGTTGCTGCTGACCTCCGGAAAGCTGCGCAGGCAGGCGATCGTGGAGGCCGGAAAGGCCCACGAGCTCGAGCATGTCGTTGGCTCGACGACGACGCTCATCGAGCGGGATATCGCGCACGCGCAGCGGATAGGCGACGTTTTCCCAGACACGCATGTGTGGAAACAGCGCGTAAGCCTGAAAGACCACCCCGCACTCGCGCGTCCGGGTCGGCACTTCGCTGACGTCCTCGCCGTTGAGCCGGATGACGCCCGCATCGGGCTTGAGAAAACCGGCGACAAGCCGCAGCAGCGTCGTCTTGCCACAGCCGGAGGGCCCGATGCACACGACGAGCTCGCCCGCCTCGATAGTCATCGAGATGTCAGCCACACCCGCGTCGGTGCCGGGGTAACGGTAGCTGACGCCGTCGAGCGCGACCGCAGGTGTCGCACGCGCCATCATGCGAGCGCGGCCTGCACGCGGGTCGCGCCGCCGGCGGCGAATCCTCCTGCAATGGCGGCAAGCAATGCAAGCGCGAGCAGAATCACCGTAGCCGCGCAGGCGAACCCGGTCGCGCCGTAAAACGCCTGTAGCAACACCACCGGATAGGTGCGATTGAGAAACCCCGCGATCAGGTTTGAGAACTGGAATTCCCCGATCGAGAGTGCCGCCACGATAATGAACCCGGCGAGGATCGAATGCCGAAGCGCCGGCAGCACGATATGAACAAAGCGTTGCCAGCCGTTGCCGCCGAGCGATTCCGCTGCATCCTCCAGCGTGCGCAGGCCAAGTCGCCGCATATCGGCAATGACCGCTTGCAGAAAATACGGCAGTGTGAGCACCACGTGGCCTGCGGCAAGCAGCCAGATGCTGCCCAGCCACGGCAGCGCGTCGGAGGAGAAAACAAGAATGAAGCCGAAGGCGAGCACCAGCGCGGGCAGCGCGACAGGCAACTGATACAGCACGCGCGTCAAGGCGCGGACGCGCTTGTTGTCGGTACGAAACAGCGCGTATGCGAGTGGAAGGCCGATCACGGCGTTTGCAGCGCAGGTGAGGGTTGCGACGGCGAGGCTGGATACAAAGGCGCGCTGAAAGCTGGGGTCGGTCGCGACAGCCTCGTACCAGCGCACGGTCGCGCCCGCCGGAAGCAGCGTGTTGAGCCACAACTCGCCGAACGATCCCACCAGCAGGAGCGCGATGGGCACAACGAGATACACGAGATAAAGCGCGGTGACCCAGCGGAGAAACATCGGTCGGGGCGGTTGTTACCAGCGCGCGACGCGCTCAGAGCGCATGATAGCGCGGATACGCCTCGAGACGTTCAGCCGAGGCTTAATCGACCGCCTGCATCAGCCGGCTACGCGGGTCATGCTCGTTCAGCGCTGCACCCTCATGCGCACGATCGCGCGCCGCGCGATCGGCGCGGGTGCCAAAGCCACCGCAGGCACCCCGCAGGTCTAGCTTTGCGGCGCCGCGGGTCGCGTTACGGTATGCGCAGCCGTATTGCGGTTCACACTGGGCCGCGCCATGGTGTCGCGGCGGTTGACACTGTTCATCGGCGCCGACAAGCCACGCGCGCTTTGCGGGCTGGCGCGATTGAGCTGCGACATCTGTTGTCGCGCATTGCGCGATTGATTCGCGCTCAGGCGCCACCGCTCTCCGCTATGGGTCCAACGATTGCCGCCACGCACGTCTCGACCGTGGCGCCGATTGAGGTCTCGATCGCCAAAGCGACCGACGATCACCGGCGGCGCGACGACGACGCCCGGCGAGTAGTAGCCCGGGTAGTCGTAATAGATGGGACCGCCGTAATAGACCAGGCCCTGGTCATAGTCGTACGGCGTGCCGTAGCCATAGTTGTAATTTTCATAATTGCCCTGCACCGGTGCGCCGGCGCATCCCGCAAGCGCGGCGGCGCAGGAAATAGCAGCAAGCCAAGGTTTCATGATCGTCTCCATCGGTTCTATCTACATAGATTAAGGCCGTCGGCATTGGCGACAAGTTCACCGCTGTGGGGCCAAGGCAGCAGAAACCTCACGCCGAAATCCGGGATACCCGATCCTCACGATATGAAATGAAACGGGCCGGTTGCCCGGCCCGCCTTATACTCAAATAGAACGCTTAGCGCGGGCGCTCAGTACCCGACGTCCCGGATCTCCCCGACGAACCCGACGTGCCTCGCTGGCCGCCATCGCTGCCGTCATCGCCTTTGACCTCGAGCGTCCGCCCACGCTGCTGCTTCGGCGCTGCAACTTCGATTTGCAGCACGCCGTCGCGGAACGTGGCGCTTGCATTGTCGATGTCGGCGCCTTCCGGCAACGGAATGGCTCGATAGAAGCTGCCATACGAGCGTTCGCTGTGGTAGTAGCCGCGTTCGTCGCGCGTGACTTCCTGGTGCCGCTGGCCTTGGATGGTTATCGAGTCCGGATTGATCTCGACGTTGACGTCTTCCTTCTTCACGCCCGGGAGGTCGGCGGAGACGAGCACCTTGCCTTCGCGCTCGACCACTTCGACGTGCGGAGACCACAAAGAGGTGCCTGCCTCGCCCCCGAATTCCGAAGGAAAGAAGCTGCGCCCCAACCCGAAGTTCTCGAACAGGCGGTCCATTTCATCGGTTATCCGCCTCATCATCGAAAACGGTCCGCCACCATATCCGCCGAAGGGGGACGTACGATTGCCGCCACGCACGTCTCGACCGTGGCGCCGATTGAGGTCTCGATCGCCAAAGCGACCGACGATCACCGGCGGCGCGACGACGACGCCCGGCGAGTAGTAGCCCGGGTAGTCGTAATAGATGGGACCGCCGTAATAGACCAGGCCCTGGTCATAGTCGTACGGCGTGCCGTAGCCATAGTTGTAATTTTCATAATTGCCCTGCACCGGTGCGCCGGCGCATCCCGCAAGCGCGGCGGCGCAGGAAATAGCAGCAAGCCAAGGTTTCATGATCGTCTCCATCGGTTCTATCTACATAGATTAAGGCCGTCGGCATTGGCGACAAGTTCACCGCTGTGGGGCCAAGGCAGCAGAAACCTCACGCCGAAATCCGGGATACCCGATCCTCACGATATGAAATGAAACGGGCCGGTTGCCCGGCCCGCCTTATACTCAAATAGAACGCTTAGCGCGGGCGCTCAGTACCCGACGTCCCGGATCTCCCCGACGAACCCGACGTGCCTCGCTGGCCGCCATCGCTGCCGTCATCGCCTTTGACCTCGAGCGTCCGCCCACGCTGCTGCTTCGGCGCTGCAACTTCGATTTGCAGCACGCCGTCGCGGAACGTGGCGCTTGCATTGTCGATGTCGGCGCCTTCCGGCAACGGAATGGCTCGATAGAAGCTGCCATACGAGCGTTCGCTGTGGTAGTAGCCGCGTTCGTCGCGCGTGACTTCCTGGTGCCGCTGGCCTTGGATGGTTATCGAGTCCGGATTGATCTCGACGTTGACGTCTTCCTTCTTCACGCCCGGGAGGTCGGCGGAGACGAGCACCTTGCCTTCGCGCTCGACCACTTCGACGTGCGGAGACCACAAAGAGGTGCCTGCCTCGCCCCCGAATTCCGAAGGAAAGAAGCTGCGCCCCAACCCGAAGTTCTCGAACAGGCGGTCCATTTCATCGGTTATCCGCCTCATCATCGAAAACGGTCCGCCACCATATCCGCCGAAGGGGGACGTGTACGTGCCGCCACGGGTTTGCAACGCGCTGCCGGAAGGCTGTTGCCAGCCCTGACCGCGCTGCGAGCCCCGTTGATAGTCCAGCCCGCTGCCGGCATCCTGCGCGCCGCGCCGGGCTTGCGGGCTGCCGTATGAAGAAGTGCGATAACCCTGGTTTCCTTGCTGTCCACCCGCGCCGGCGCCGGATCCCTGTTGCGCCGATGTCGCACCCTGCGACATTTCGGAAGTTTGCTGCTTGCTTTGCGCACCTGCGGATTGGCCGCTTTGGCCTTGCCCGCTCGGTTGATTTTCGTTAGCCATCTGATCCCTCCAGCCGTTGTCCATCATGAGCTCGATTTAAGACGAGATGAATAAAACGGGCCGGTCTCCCGGCCCGTCGATCTCCTGCGCCCGTCCCGTAGAGACGGGCTCGAGGAATTTCGGCATTCTTGTTTTTAAAGCGTTTGCCCTTCGTATAAGTTGTAGGGACGAGGCCGCCAGTCAACTCAGGTCTAGATCAGTAGTTGAAGTTGCTGCTTTGTCTTCCCTACACAATGTGCATTGTGCAGAACACCGTGCGAACAGTGAATCAGCCCAGGTCTGATTTTTTTGTAGGACTTTGTGGAAAGGTCGACCCTCCCGCGGACGCACCGGCGGCAAGCGTCCGAAACGTTAGCGAGTAGCGCAACGCCCTTGTCGGAAGCATGCTGTGCTGCCAATCCCAGCGAATGGCTCCGCGCAAGACATAAGCGGAGCGCGGCTCGAGATCGAGGACGACCACGTCTTTCGCATCCCGGCGAGCCGTGATCGGACGAAATCGCATCCGTCCCCAGCCGCGCATCGAGATCCCGGCGACGATACCGTAGACCGGCTTGTCCCGATGCCAGCCGATCGGCGTTCCCGGGCGATACTCGGTCACCAGCGCGTGGACGAACGCGCTTGCCGGGACATCGATCCACACCGACACTTTGTCCAGCAAGGTACTCAAGAATGGCGGCAGCGGCCCGCTCGAGAACGATTCGCCGTCGCTGGCGTCGTAGTGGGTCATCGCGCCGGCGGCATGATAATGAACGACCCGCCGCTTGGCGAGATATTGCTGGAAGCGCGCTTCCCGGAAGGGCAATCCCGCGATGGCGTCGAGCAGCGAGGATTCCTCGCCGGGTGAGAGAAACTCGGGTCGATAAAGCAGACCGTGCGGCAGCGGCTGCGACGCATCGAAAAGCTCCGATTGACGAAGGGGCTTGGGCATCGGGGTCGCTGGATCAGATCAGGAATCGGTCGAGGCGCGTGACCGGAAATGCCGTTGCATGCTTTTAGATGAAGCTATGGCCTGCTAAGCGGCGAACATTATCGCGCGTGCAGGCCCGAGATGCTTTGGATCCCCTCCAATCCGGGGCAGTCGAACATCCTCAACCGCCAGCGTGGCTCATTCCTGCTCTGCTCCTCGCGCGAAATCGAAAACGATGTGCCGGCGCGCGGCGCCGAGATCGGCGACGGTCTGCTTGTGGACGCCGTTCCAGTCCGCACTGATGGTGTACTTGCCGGGCGGAAGACGCGCCAGGAGCAGCGGACCGTCGGTGCGCATATTGAGAACCTCGCGGCCCTGTGCGTCACGGATCACCACCGTCGCGTCGGCAATGTAGGCACCCGTCGTGCGTCCTTGCGGCGTCGGCCCGCTCGAAGCGAGCTCCAGCATCAGCGGGTAATCGCCCGCCGCCTGCTTGAGCGCATCGGCTTCTTCCTTTCCCACGCCGCCGGTCACGTACTCGATCGAGCCCTGCGAGCGCGCTTGCGGCAGGGCTTGCGCCTGCGCCACCGGCGTCGACAGGGCCGCGAACATCAGCACCGCCGTCATTGCCAGCGTAGCGGCAACCTCACGTCTCCAGCTTTCGAGAGGACTCATGATTGTTTGGCGTGCTTGATGCCCGCTTCACCGGAATGCGACGAGAGCACCGATGATTTGGAGAGCTGTTGCACCATCTGTAAATGCTCCTGCAACGTGGGTAAGGTCGATGATGCGAACTGCTTCAAATCGCTGTCACGGCCGGCGCTTGCTTCCTTCTTGAACAAGGAGACCGCGTCCTTGTGTGCCGCGAGTTGCACCTTCACATACTCGCGGTCAAAGTCGGCGCCGTGAAGCTTAGCAAGCTTGTCGAGCTCGCGCTGGTCTTTGGCCGACGGCTGCTCGCTGATCTGAGCCCCCTTCGCGGCGGCGACTTTCTTCAACTCCTCGCCCGCCTTGCTGTGGTCGGTCACCATGTGCGATGCAAAGGACTTCACCTCGGCCGCGCTTGCGTGCTCGTTGGCGAGCTTGGCCATCGCGACTTCTGCCGCGCCGGCTTCTGCAGCGGTCGTCACGAAATGCCGATCCAATGACGGCAACGCGGCGGCGCTGCCCGCCGGTGACATGCTTGGCTGTTTCATCGCGCTCGATAAAGGCGGATTCGCCGATGGTTGAGCGCTCGTGGGCTGAGACTGAGTCTGGGCGAAACCGGCACCGCTCGCGACGGCAAGTGCCAGCGCTGCCGCTAATTTAGGATATCGCATATCGCGTTTCATTCTTGCCTCCAATGTCGAGCTTTGAATAATGCGGCTGCCCGGCCAACGAGTGAAATGCACTCGGGCGGTCGCAACAAAATTGTTGTCTCTGGACACGTGCGCCGGAATCAGCGGGTGTCTGACTTTGCTGTAGGACGATTTGAGGATCGTGTTCGTGCGCTGAAGCCGCTCGCCTGGCCCGGCCGGCGCGATTGGCGCATAATATTGCCACCCATTTTTTTCGCGCTGGTTCGCCTGATGCCATGAATATCAAGTTGCTCCCGATCGCCTTCGCGCTGGCTCTTTGGGCGTGCACCAAGACTCCTGAACCCACGACGCCGCCCAAACCCAAGACCAGCGACGCAGCCTCACCCGCCGCGACGCAGCGCGTCGCGGAAAAATCGGATGCCGCGCACGAAGCCGGAATCGCCTGGCGCAAAGGCGACGTCGATGCGGCGTTCATCCAGGCCAGAGCCGACAACAAGCCGGTGTTTCTGTACTGGGGCGCTGTCTGGTGCCCGCCATGCAACCAAGTCAAGGCGACGATCTTCAATCGCCAGGATTTCATCGAGCGCTCGCGCCTGTTCGTACCCGTGTATATCGACGGCGACAGCCCAAGCGCGCAAAAGCTCGGCGCCCGCTTCAAAGTCAGCGGCTATCCCACCATGATCCTGTTCAAGCCCGATGGCAGCGAAATCACGCGCCTACCGGGCGAAGCCGACGTCGAGCAATATATGCGCGTGCTGCAGATGGGGATGAACGGTGTGCGCCCGGTCAAGGACACGCTGAGCGCCGCGCTCGACAAAAGCGGCAACGCCGCAGCGCGACTGTCCGCCGAGGATTGGCGCATGCTCGCGTATTACTCGTGGGACACCGATGAGCAGCAGATCGTCGCCAAGGACAAGGTGCCCTCGACGCTGGCGAATCTCGCTCGCTCCTGCCCTGCGGATCAGCACGACACGGCAGCGCGGCTCGAGCTCAAGGCTCTCGCGGCAGCCGCGGGAGCGAAAGGCGCCAAGGCGCGGGACGACAAGGCCGCCGAGGATCGCGTCATGCAGGTGCTCGGGGATCCGAAATTCGCCCGGGAGAATTTCGACGTCATCGTCTACTCCGTCGGCGAAATCGCCGGCTATATCACTTTGCCCAAGTCCGCGGAGCGGGCGCGCCTTGCAGCGACATGGAACAGCGCGCTCGATCTCCTGATCGCCGATCGCAGTCTCTCCACGGCCGACCGGCTTGCCGCGCTTGGCGCGAAAATCGAGCTTGCAAGGCTCGATACGCCCAAGGCGGCCCCGCTTCCCAGTGCCTTGCAAAACACCGTCCGCGATGAGGTGACGCGCGCCGACCGCGAAACCACCGATCCGTACGCGAGGCAATCCGTGATCAGCGCCGCCGCCGACGTGCTCTCGCAGGCCGGGCTGATGGATGAGTCCGACGGGCTGCTAAACGCCGAGCTCACACGTTCGCACTCGCCGTACTACTTCATGCTCGGCCTGGCCGGGAACGCCAAGAAACGCGGCGATAAGGCCGTGGCTCTCGATTGGGAGGAAAAAGCCTATACCGCGGCCGACGGGCCGGCAACGCGTCTGCAGTGGGGCGTGCATTATGTAAACGCGCTGGTCGACCTCGCGCCGCAGGATGCCGCCCGCATCGAAAAGGCGGCCCAGAGTGTGATTGGCGAGCTCGACGCCAATCCCGATACGTTCTACGCGCGGAACGGCAGATCGCTCGAGCGCATGGGAAAGAAGCTTT
>VBCZ01000497.1 GCA_005889025.1 Betaproteobacteria bacterium | reverse complement strand
AATCCTTTACGCGCTCGAAACGCAGCAGCCCTACCTCGTGATCGACAACCTGACTGTCCGGCCGCTCAATGCGTTTCGCGGCTTCAAGCCGACCGCCGGCAACGAGCCGGAGGTGAGCGTTCTGCTCGACGCCGTGGGCTTTGCCTACGCCGAAGGAGAGAAGAAATGAACAACTCTGCGCTTCGCTGGCGCTCCGGACTATGGTGGCTGCTGCCGTCGCTTGCCCTCGCGGTAATGCTCGGATTCGAAATCGACTGGGGGCGAAGGATGCATCGGCTGCCCGATCCGCCGCCCGCGATCGAAGCGCGTCCGTTGAGCCCTGCGCTCCTGCCCGAGTACAAAATCGATGGCGGCCTTGCCGTGCGCTCCGAAACGGTCAACCGGACCTTGTTCAATCCCACGCGCCGGCCCGCCCCTGCGCTCGCCACCGACGGCAAAAAACAGCTGCAGCGCGGGCAGTTTCTGCTGACCGGCACGACCGTCGCGGGCGACCGCAGTATTGCCTTTCTGAAAGAAGTCGCGGGTGGCAAGTCGCGTACCGTGCGTCAGGGCGAGCAAATCAACGGCATGCTTGTCGCAGAAGTCAAACCCGATCGGGTCAGGCTCACGCTCGGCGACGAATCCGAGGACCTGGTGCTCAAGGTCGCGGTGGGACCACGGACGACTATCGCACCTCCGCCGCCACCGGTTGCCGGCATGGCACCATCCCCGACTGCGCCGGCGACAGCCTTGACGCCGCAAGCGCCTGCGGCAACCCCGACGGCGACCGATGCCGCGCAAATCCTGGAGCAACGCCGGCGCGCCGGGCGGAACGCCGCGGAGGCCGCACGCACCGTGCCTGCGGCGCAACCGCCGGGCTTCGGCGGTGCACCTGCCACCGGCGCGCCCCCCGCCGGCATGCCGGCATCCGCCGAACCGTCCTGGAACGACGTCTATGAGCGGATGCGGCAAGGCGTGGCGCCGCCGACTAAATGACGACCTTCAAACCTAAGCGAGCGGTGCTTTTCAGCGCTGCGGGGAAAAAAACAATGCTCTCATCCCAGTTCCGTCAGGCCGCGATCTGCGCCGTCGCTTTATTGTCGGCCTGCGCCACGCAATCGGGGCGCGATCTGACGCCGGGCTCGGGGGCGGTCAAGGTGGTCCCATTCTCCGGCTCGGTGAAAATCGCCGGGCCCAACGACGGCACTGACGGCGGCGAGCAGGCCAAGCTCTACAAGGGCACCGGACAGTTGGTCAAGGGACAGCTTCCCGGCGGCGCTCTGCCGCCCCCACCGCCGGGAGCGGTAGCGAGCGGTCCGGCGGTGACGCTCAACTTCGAAGGCGCCGACCTGCGCGACGTCGTGCGCAACATTCTCACCGACATCCTCAACGAGTCGTACACCATCGAGCCCACCGTCGGCGGAACGGTGACGATACGAACCGCCGGCCCGATTCCTCGCGAAGCGCTGCCTTCGACGCTGGAGATGCTCCTGCGCAGCAACGGCGCGACCATGGTCAAGGACGCGGGCATCTGGAAGATACAGCCCTCCGCGGGCGCCGTGCGCGGCAACCTGACGCCGCAGCTGGGCAATTCGGCGCGCGCGTTGCCGCCCGGATTCAGCGTTCAGATCGTGCCACTGCGCTACATGGGGGTCCGGCAGATGGTGACGATCCTCGAGCCGTTCATTAAGGATCAGACCACGGTGCGCGTCGACGATCTGCGGAACATGTTGATCCTTGCCGGCACCGAGCTCGAGCTTCGGCATCTGCTGGACACGATCGACATGTTCGACGTCAACTGGATCGCGGGGATGTCGGTGGGTCTCTTCACCCTGCAAAGCGCAGACGTGAAGTCGGTGATGAGCGAGCTCGACAAGGCGATGGGGACGCCGGACAAGAGCCCGCTCGCCGGCATTCTGCGCATCATTCCCATCGAGCGCATGAATGCGCTGCTGGTCGTGACGCCGCAGCCGGCGTATCTCGACGAGGCCAAGAAGTGGATCGAGCGGCTCGACAAGGGCGGCGAAGGCTCGGGTGTCCGCTTCTACGTCTATCAGGTCCAAAACAGCCGCGCGGAGCGCATCGGGCCGCTACTCCAGCAGGCGTTCACGGGTCGCGTCACGCAGCAAA
>VBCZ01000122.1 GCA_005889025.1 Betaproteobacteria bacterium | reverse complement strand
CGTAGATCTGCTGTCCGACCACCGCGTATAGGCGACCGTTGCCCAGCGATTCTGTGGCGCGGCGCAAATGCCACCGAAAATCAGAATGAGCAGATGGCCATTGAGACCGCGCATCATTTTCCGGTTTCCATGCACCATTGCGTGTCGGACTTCAAGTCCGTAACACGCGCCGCGATTACTCTTGGTAACCTGCCTCGCGCTAGATGCTGTATTCGCAAGATTCGGACAATGTCGAATGCGATCGAAACGATAGAGAGCGAGATATCCGGTTGCTCCCCGCGAGATGACGAGTTCGCGAATCCGATAGTTGCAAAAATCGTTGAAGGCCAGAGTGACCGGCGACTGGCATGTTCAGGGCTTGCCCGTCGGCCCTCTCGCGCTGTCGGCTCGCCGACCCTGTCAGTTGCGTCCGATACCGGGAATGCTACAACATGATCATCTGGCCAGGAATCGGAGGGCTCCATGCCTGAATCAAAGAAAGCACGTGCCGTAGGTTTCAACCATGTCGCTTTGGAGGTCGGTGACATCGAAGCTGCTCTGGCTTTCTACGCTCGCATTATTGCCTTCGAGCTTCGAAGCAAGAGCGATACCGCAGCCTTCATCGATCTCGGCGACCAGTTCATTGCGCTCCAGAAGGGCCGTACACAGCCAGCCGACGAGGGCCGTCATTTTGGACTCGTCGTCGATGACAAAGAGGCCGTCCGCAAGGCATTGACCGACGCAGGCGTCGAGCCCCTGCCCGGCCCATTTCTCGATTTCCTCGACCCATGGGGCAATCGAATAGAGATCGTCGGGTACGCCAACGTTCAGTTCACCAAGGCTCCGAACGTGTTGCGCGGCATGGGTCTCGCGCATCTATCGAAGAACGAGACCGCGATCAAGGAGCTGACCGACAAGGGCATGGCGCCGAACTGAAAACCCTTCGAGCGCTGGCCGATCGGTGCTTCGTCTGTTTCATTACGTTCGGTATTGACGCAGACGTCGTTTCGCGGGCATCCTGCGTGCAGAGGAATTTAGATTGCATGGTCTCGTCACGCGCCATCGGCTATCTTCTTGCGTTGTCGCTCTCTTGCACCATGCTGGCGGGCTGCGACATGGTATCGCTGCACCCTTCGGGCTATGTCGCCGCGCAGCAGGGGCAGTTGGTCGTTATTTCCACCCTGCTGATGCTGCTCATCATCGTGCCCGTCATCGTATTGACGCTCGTATTCGCCTGGCGCTACCGCGAATCCAATACTGCGGCGCCCTATACGCCCGAGTGGGACCATTCCATCCAATTGGAGCTGCTCATTTGGGCAGCGCCGCTGCTTATCATCATCGCCTTGGGCGCACTCACCTGGATCGGCACGCATACGCTCGATCCCTACCGATCGCTGACGCGAATCGACTCGTCGCGGCCATTGTCGATCGAGGCGGAGCCTTTGAATATCGAAGTCGTCGCGCTCGACTGGAAGTGGCTTTTCATTTATCCCGATCACGGTATCGCCGTCGTGAACGAGCTCGCGGCGCCGGTGGACATACCCATCCACTTCAAGATCACCGCATCGTCGGTGATGAATTCGTTCTTCATCCCGGCACTCGCCGGCCAGATCTATGCGATGCCGAGCATGGCAACGACGCTGCACGCGATCATCAACCGGCCGGGCGAGTACGTGGGCTTCTCGGCCAATTACAGCGGAGCGGGCTTCTCCGACATGCGCTTCAAGTTCCTTGGCGTTAACGCCGGCGGATTCGACCGCTGGCTGCAGAAGGCAAAGGCGTCCAAGGACGAATTGACCCGCGAAGCCTATCTGGAACTCGAAAAGCCCAGCGAGCGCGAGGCGGTGCGCCGCTACGGCGCAGTCGCGCCTGACCTGTTCGACGCCATCGTCAATCGCTGCGTCGATCAGGGCAAGGTGTGCTTGCGAGAGATGATGGCGATGGACGCGCACCGCCCGTCCGGGCGAGCGTCCGCGCGCGAGCCGATCGCGCTCAATCCGGGCCTCGACGCGGTCGTCTGCAGAGCCGACAACTCCGCCGCCGGCGCCCTGTTGCCCTCTGTCTATCGGGATTGACTCAGATGTCCGAGCACGCCGACCTCGCTTCGTCGCGGTATTGATCGGCGGCGTCGCGATCGTCGCCGCGATAACGTACTTCCGCGCGTGGGGTACGTTGTGGCGAGACTGGATCACTAGCATCGACCACAAGAAGATCGGTGTCATGTACGTGATCCTCGGGCTGGTGATGCTGCTGCGCGGCTTTTCCGACGCCGTCATGATGCGCGCGCAGCAGGCGATCGCGTTCGGCGATGCGATGGGCTATCTGCCGCCTCACCACTATGACCAGATCTTCACCGCCCACGGCGTCATCATGATCTTCTTCGTTGCGATGCCGCTCGTCACCGGGCTCATGAATTTCGTCGTGCCGCTGCAGATCGGCGCCCGCGACGTCGCGTTTCCGTTCCTCAACAACTTCAGCTTCTGGATGACGGCTTGCGGCGCCGGCCTGGTCATGATGTCGCTGTTCGTCGGCGAGTTTGCCCGCACCGGTTGGCTCGCCTACCCGCCATTGTCGGGAATCATCGCGAGTCCGGATGTCGGCGTGGACTATTACATCTGGTCGCTCCAGGTGGCGGGCGTCGGCACCATGCTGTCCGGCGTCAACCTCATCGCGACAATCGTCAAGATGCGCGCGCCCGGCATGAGCATGATGAAGATGCCCATCTTCACCTGGACGGCCCTGTGCACCAACATCCTCATCGTCGCGGCCTTTCCAGTGCTCACCGCTGTCCTCGCCTTGCTGTCGTTGGACCGCTACGTCGGGACGAATTTCTTCACCAATGACCTCGGCGGCAACTCGATGATTTACGTCAACCTGATCTGGATCTGGGGCCATCCGGAGGTGTACATCCTGGTCCTGCCGGCGTTCGGCATCTTTTCGGAGGTCGTGTCCACGTTCTGCGGCAAGCGACTTTTTGGCTACGCGTCGATGGTGTACGCGACGCTGGTCATCACGATCTTGTCCTATCTCGTCTGGCTGCACCACTTCTTCACGATGGGTTCGGGCGCGAGCGTTAACGCGTTCTTCGGTATAACGACGATGATCATCTCGATCCCGACGGGCGCGAAGATCTTCAACTGGCTGTTCACGATGTACCGGGGGCGAATCCGCTTCGAGGCGCCGATGTTGTGGACCGTGA
>VBCZ01000496.1 GCA_005889025.1 Betaproteobacteria bacterium | reverse complement strand
ACGGCACGCCGCCCTTTTCGAAGCATTATTTCTCGAAATTGCGTGAGATATTCGGCAATAGTTGCGAGGTCTTGACGGTAGTTGATGACAAGGGTCGCCCGGTGAGTGGCGTGATGAGCTTCTATTTCAAGGATGAAGTATTGCCGTATTACGCCGGCGACACGTCAGCAGCTCGCGACCTTGCTGGGAACGATTTCAAATATTGGGAGCTGATGCGACGCGCATGTGAATCCGGCGTTCGCATATATGATTTTGGCCGCAGCAAGCAAGGAACCGGCTCGTTTCACTTCAAGAAGAACTGGGGGTTCGAGCCGTCACCGCTTTCCTATGAATATCAGCTGCTGACGCGCGCGGAGATACCGCAGAATAATCCGCTCAATCCGAAATATCGTGCGTTCATTGCGCTCTGGCGGCGACTGCCGCAATCAGTCGCGAACGCGGTCGGTCCCATCTTGGTGCGCAACCTCGGATAGCGTTGCAATGCGCCAGCTATTAGAGCGATCGATGGTCTTTTTCTTCCCCTTCGGCTTCCGCCGGGCAGGCCGTCAGACGGCCATGGAACGGCTCGGCGGCGGAGTGAACGAAGGCGCACCCGTCGAAGGTCCGAACAATTCCGGGCCGCGAAGCGTCGTGAAAACGGAAGCTCAACTCGTTGCCGACAACGCTCGGGCTGGATCGGCGGTGCGCGCGGTGCCCGCGTTGGCCGCAGCGTTCGCGTCGCTCGGCGTCCTGGCACTGTATTGGCAGACCGCGGCGTCGATCGTCGCGATCTGGCTGCGTTCGGAAACATTCGCACACGGCTTCATCATCATCCCGATCTGCCTTTGGCTGGTCTGGCGCCGCCGCGACGTGCTTGCGCGCATCGCCGCCGATCCGTGGTGGCCCGCGCTCATCGGCGTGTTCCTTTCGGGGGCGCTTTGGCTCGTCGCGTCCGCGGCGGGCGCGTTGGGCGTCAAGCAGTTTGCTCTGGCTTTCATGCTGCAGGCCGCGATCATTACGGTCGTTGGCAGGAAACTCACACGGGAGCTCCTGTTTCCGCTGGCGTTCCTGCTGTTTGCCGTGCCTGCAGGAGAGATCTTCGTGCCCACCCTCATCGAATGGACCGCGGATTTCACGGTCAACGCGCTGCGCTGGTCGGGGGTACCGGTATACCGTGAGGCGAATTACTTCATCATTCCGTCGGGCTCATGGTCTGTGGTCGAAGCGTGCAGCGGCATCCGCTACATCATCGCTTCGGTCATGGTGGGAACGATCTACGCCGCCGTTGCCTATCGAAGCACCAAGCGACGCGCGGCATTCCTTACGGCATCCATCCTGGTGCCGATCGTTGCGAACTGGTTGCGCGCCTACATGATCGTCATGATCGCGCATCTGACCAACAACACATTCGCGGTCGGTGTGGATCACATCATCTATGGATGGGTATTCTTCGGCATCGTGATGCTGCTCCTGTTCTGGGTCGGTTCGTTCTGGAGCGAGACGGAGCCGGAGCTCCAGCCCGGCGCCGTCGCGCAAGCGCGCTTGGGAGGTGCCGGTGCGCCGGGGTCCGATGTTCGCCGTCTGTTCGCCGCCGCGCTGGCGGCGATTGCCATCGCAGGGCTTTGGCTGCCTATCGAGAGCATCGTAGCGCGACCCGCCACCACCGACGTACCGTTTCTTCGGCCTCTTGCCGGCGAGAATGGATGGGTCTACTCGGAGACCGCACCATCGGCCTGGAAGCCGCATTATGTGGGCTATGCTTCCGAGCTCGACCAAACCTTTGCGAAGGGAGGGCGCAAAGTGGGGCTGTACGTCGCCTATTTCCGGAACCAGGAAAAGGGACGCGAACTGATTACTTCAGGCAATGGTCTGGTCACGATGCAGGACTTGCGCTGGAGGCAATTGACGACTGGCTCGGAAAACATCGAATGGGCCGATGCCCAGGTCGGGGTGCATCGCGCCGAAATTGCGGAGACGAACGCGCGCCTCGTGGCCTATCGGCTTTATTGGGTGAACGGTACAGTGACTTCGAGCGATTACGTCGGCAAGGCTCTCATCGCGTGGTCGAAGCTTCGCGGCCGCGGAGACGACTCTGCGCTGATCGTCATTTACACTCTTCGGCCCGCGGCCGGGACCGATGTCGACGCGGCCTTGCGCGACTTTGCGACGGCGATGTCGCCCTCGATCGAGCGTTTGCTCTACTCTACGCGAAGCGGCTCGAAGTGAGCGAGACACCGAGGCTCATCGTACACGTCGTCTTCCGCTTCGCAGTGGGCGGGCTCGAAAACGGCCTCGTCAACCTCATCAACCGGCTGCCTGCGAACTCATGGCGCCACGCAATCGTAGCGTTGACCGAAATCGACGCAGAGTTTTGCAAGCGCATTACACGAGGCGATGTTCAGTACATTGCGCTGGGCAAGGGACCGGGCCACGCCATCCCGCTCTACCCCGCACTTTTCCGGCTCCTTCGCAGATTGCGACCTGCTATCGTCCATACGCGCAACCTCGCGGCGCTGGAAGCGTCGTTCCCGGCGTGGGCCGCGAGAGTCCCCGTTCGGGTCCACGGCGAACATGGGCGCGATGTCTGGGATCTCGATGGCTCGAGCATCCGAAGGCAATGGGCCAGGCGGGCGTTCCGCCCGTTCGTGAGCGAGTACGTCGCACTGTCGCCGGATCTCAAGGAATATCTCTGTACGCGAATCGGCATCCCGGAAGATCACGTCGAGCAAATCTACAATGGCGTGGATACGGACCGATTCTTTCCGTCACGCCACGGGCGCGCGCCGATCGACGGCTGCCCGTTCCAGAGTTCCGACCTTTGGCTGGTCGGCACGGTCGGCCGCATGGAAACAGTGAAGGACCAGACGAATCTTGCGCGGGCGTTTGTGCGCGCGCTTCGGCTGCGACCGGATGCTCGCCATCGAATGCGCCTCGTCATGGTAGGAGAAGGGTCTCTACGTCCGCAAGTCGAGGCGATTCTGACCGAAGGCAAGGCACGCGACCTCGCGTGGCTCACCGGTGAGCGCGAAGACGTGCCGGGGCTTCTGCACGGACTGGATTGTTTTGTCCTGCCGTCGCTCGCCGAAGGCGTTTCCAATACGATTCTCGAGGCGATGGCATGCGGTCTGCCGGTCGTAGCGACGCGCGTCGGAGCGAACGGAGAGTTGATCGAGGATGGCACGTCAGGGCGCCTGGTTCCCTCCAGGAACAGCGATGCGCTTGCGCGCGAGATCGTTGCCTACTTCGATGCACCGGCGATCGCCCGTCGGCATGGTCGTGCCGGGCGGCAGATTGTTGAGCGAAGGTTCAGTCTGGAGCGCATGGTGGAGCGTTACCACCGCCTCTACAGCGGCCTTGTCTCCAAAGGAGAGAGCGCCGTTTGCGAATCGCACGGCGCCCTGCCGGGCAGCAGTCGCGGCGGTGGACGCGAGGGCCACGCGCAATGTGCGGAATAGTCGGAGTATTTGACACCCGGGACCGGCGGGAAGTGAGCCGGACTCTCCTGTCGCACATGAATGAGACGCAGCACCACCGCGGTCCCGATGAGTGCGGAGTGCATTTCGAGCCGGGACTGGCGCTGGGGCACCGGCGGCTCTCGATCATCGATCTATCGACCGGACAGCAGCCGCTTTTCAACGAGGACGGCAGCGTCGTCGTGATCTTCAACGGAGAAATCTACAACTACCAAACCCTGATCCCGGAGCTAACTTCCCTAGGCCACCGATTCAGAACGCGCAGCGACACCGAGGTCATCGTCCATGCGTGGGAATCCTGGGGCGAGGCATGCGTCGAGCGCTTTCGCGGAATGTTTGCGTTCGCGCTTTGGGACCGGAACCGCTCGACGTTGTTTCTCGCCCGCGACCGATTGGGCGTCAAGCCACTGTATTACGCGATCCTGCGCGACG
>VBCZ01000495.1 GCA_005889025.1 Betaproteobacteria bacterium | reverse complement strand
GCGCGGATGGGAATGGATGAACATCGACGCCTTGCCTTTCCTTGCCGTGGTCGCATCGCTGGTGATATGGCTGGCGATGCTGCGTCGCCGCGCGGCGGGGACCGCGGCATAAGGGTTCCCGGGTCGTCACATAGAAACGGATGCGGGAAACTTCCAGTAAACCGCTTCTATTTTCTTGCCGCGGGCGAGCGCGCGCGCTTTGAGCGTCTCGCCGAGCGCATAGGTGTCGGCAAGACTGCGACCGTGCGAGTCGTTCTGTCGCACGCGCACGAAGACTACGCTGCGCTTGTCGTCGATCATGATCGAACTGATCTGCGCCGGAATGCCGACTTCCGCCAAAAATTTAGTGGCGATGCGATCGATATCCTGGTCCGAGGTATCGATGAGGAGCTTGCGGTTGATGGCGGCGAGGAAGAGCGCCATGCCGCCCAGCAGCACGCCGATGGCGATCGCCACGATGGCGTCGAATTCGGCGTGCGGTCCCCAAAGGAACGATACCGCCGCGACGAGCAGCGTCAACAGAATGCCGAGCAGCGCAACCGCGTCTTCGAGAAGCACCGCGAGCACCGTCGTATTGCTTCGATCCCGCAGAGCGCCTTTCCAGCCGCCGATCTCGCGCAAGGCGACGGCGAAGGTGGCGGATTCGAGCGCCAGCGAAAACAGGAGCAGGCCCAGGACCAGCGGCGTAAACGGCTCGACGGTTGTTCGCTCCAGCAGCGCGTGCACGCCGTGATAGACGTTGAGCCCGCATCCGATGAAGAACACGCTGACCGCCGACACCAGCGCCCAGAAGAACTTCTCCTGGCCACGGCCGAAGGGATGCAGCGCGTCCGGACCGCGGCGTCCACGCACTTCGCCGATTTTCAGGAGCACCTGGTTGGCCACGTCGGCGATCGAGTGGATGGTCTCCGCGAACAGCGTCGGCGATCCCGTGAGAAACCAGCCGAATGCCTTCGCGGCAGCGATCGCGGTGTTGGTGCCGATCGAGAGAGAGACCGAGGAAGACATGCCGAACGTGAAGAGCGGCTGGTCGCGGTCGCGCCGACTCGTGCGAACCTTAACGGCCAGCAGCCCGGCTTCAGAGTGATTGATTCTTACGAAAAGGGTTGACGACTATTTCCGTCACGATGCTCCCCTCCAGCCGAACGATCGGCAAAGCCGCACGAATCTCCCCTCGCCCTCTGGGAGAGGGGCGGGGGTGAGGGTCACAGCGGGAGAAGGAATGGTGCATGGGGCTGAGGGCTGAGCTTTGCTGATTGTCAGTCAATTCCGCAAGGGTCAGGTTCGTATTTGTCCGCTCCCCAGGACGACCCACTTCTGGCTGGTGAGTCCCTCGAGCCCGACCGGACCGCGAGCGTGCAGCTTGTTGGTGGAAATACCGATTTCGGCGCCAAGCCCGTATTCGAACCCGTCGGCAAAGCGAGTCGACGCATTGACCATCACCGAGCTGGAGTCGACCTCGCGCAAAAAGCGCATGGCATGGTCGTAGCTCTCGGTGACGATCGCGTCGGTGTGCTGCGAGCCGTAACGCGCGATGTGCTCGATTGCGGCGTCGAGGTCGTCGACCACGCGCACCGCGAGGATGGGTGCGAGATACTCGGTCGTCCAGTCGGCTTCGGTGGCCGGCTTCATCGCCGGGACCAGCGCGCGCGCCTGGTCGTCGCCGCGAAGCTCGACCCCCTTGCCCAGATAGACCTCCGCAAGCGCGGGAAGGACGCGAGTCGCGATATCGCGGTGGATCAGCAGCGTCTCCATGGTGTTGCACGGGCTGTAGCGCTGCGTCTTGGCGTTGTCGGCAATGCGGATCGCCATGTCGACGTCGGCGTGCTCGTCGATGAACACGTGACACACACCGTCGAGGTGCTTGAGCACCGGCACAGTCGCTTCGTCGGCGACGCGCCGGATGAGGCTTTTTCCCCCGCGCGGAATCAGCACATCGACGTGCCGGTCCATGGTTGCGAGCAATCCCACCGCTGCCCGATCGGCGGTCGCGATCAACTGCAGCGAATCCTTCGGCAGTCCCGCGGCGGCCAGCCCGTCGTGAATGCATTCAGCGATCGCCTGATTCGAATGCATGGCTTCCGAGCCGCCGCGCAGGATGCACGCATTGCCCGATTTGATGCACAGCGCCGAGGCATCCGCGGTCACGTTCGGACGCGACTCGTACACCATGCCCACGACGCCCAGCGGAACGCGCATGCGGCCGACCTGGATTCCCGATGGCCGGTACTTGAGATCGGCGATCTCGCCGATCGGATCGGGCAGAGCGACAATCTGCCGAAGACCCTCCGCCATCGCTTCGATGCCCGACTGCGGCAGCGTCAGGCGGTCGACGAACGCGGCGTCGTCGCCGGCAGCGCGCGATGCGTCGACATCGCGGGCGTTGGCTGCGCGCAGCCGCTTGCCGTCGCGCTCCAGCGCGACCGCGGCGCTTTCGAGGGCGGCATTCTTGCTCGCGGTCGAAGCCCGCGCGAGCACGCGGGACGCTGCGCGCGCGCGCTCGCCGA
>VBCZ01000126.1 GCA_005889025.1 Betaproteobacteria bacterium | reverse complement strand
TCCCCCGAAGTTCGCGCCGACCGCGCAGCACGCCGAAAAAGCGGCGCGCGCGTACAAGGACATCAATATACTCGCGCTAAAGCTGCTCCGCTCCGGCGGCTTGCTGGCCACGTTCTCGTGTTCGGGCGGCGTTTCGGCGGACCTGTTTCAGAAGATCGTGGCGGGCGCGGCGCGAGATGCACGCGCAGACGCGGCCATTATCGAGCGTTTCACGGCGTCATCCGATCACCCTGTCGCGCTCAATTTTCCCGAAAGCGATTACCTCAAGGGACTTCTGGTACGCAAGAGTTGAGCGCTCAGCAACGCGCGGCGGTACAACGTTGGGTACTTCCGCCGCGCGCCGCCGCTTTAGGCCTTTTTCGAAAGACATGTCTTCATGAAGGCCTTTCGCTCGGCGCCCTTCTTCCCGGTCGCCTGCTTGGCGCAAAGACGCATCTTGTCCTGCTGAGAGATTACAACGGGTTTTTGAGCGTGCGGATCCGCCGCCGGAATGGCCGCTGCGTCGGTCTTGGCCGCGGCGATAACCACCCTGGTGGATTTGGACGTCGTCGCGACGTCATCCGCGAACACGACTGCGGGCGCCAGAAAGCCTGCGAAAGCCAGAACATAAAATTTCTTCATTGCCGTCTCCTTGTGTTGTTAAGAGGAAGTGGCGAGGCGCTTGCCTCGGGACCACGTCGTCATTAACGCAACACAGGAGGCCGCATCCGTCAGACCGACGGATGATGCATTAGACCAATCATCAATGATGCAGCCCGTGCGGATCAATCCGCACCTACGCGCCGTGCATTGTCGTCGCGCGCTTTGTAGGCCCGAATTCATTCGGGCGCAGTTATCAATAATGTGGCCCGTGCGCATAAAACAAGGCGGCAACCAGATTGCTCCAGTGCCGCCTTGTCAGTACGGCCGGGTGGACAGGAGGTCACCCAGCCGTGTTGGGCAACTTTGCGTTAGGCTGCCTTCAGGCATTCGCTCCGGGTCTTGTCGGCTTCCGCCTTGGTCATTCCCTTGGTCTTCTCGTTGCACATCGCCATCTTGCTCTTGGGTTTTTCAGCAGCCGCGGGCTTCGCCTTGAGGCAGTCGTTGACGTAGTCCTGCCTCGCCTTGCCTTCGAGTTTCTTGTCGCCCGCCTCTTTCTGGCAGGTCGTCATCTTGGTTTGTTGCGTATTGGTTTTGGGCGCCATCTTGTCGTCGGCTGCATAAGCAGTTGCGCAGGCAAAAAGGCTGGCCAAGGTCAGGACTAAGAGCTTCTTCATTTAGGGTCTCCTCGAATCGATTCGGTGTCGTACAAGGCGGTTCCGGGGCAGTCTACGGCATCGTTAACGCCCGACGCAACGATTTCGGCGACAGTCGTTGTCGGGATGTCGCAAATTTTTATCATGCATTGCAGCATACGCTGCCGCGCTTTCGCGATAAAATGAGCCAAATTTATGAATTTGCTGAGAAAACCCCTTTTGGCCGCTGCCCTATGATCCTCATACTCGAACCCAACGCACGCCCCGAAAGTGTCGATTTCAAGGCCCTGACCGGGCAGCTGGACCGCTTGCCGGGCATCGATTACCGGGTCCACCGCGAGGTCGGTGCCGAAGTCACGCTGACCGAGATTTATCTCATCGGCGACACCGGCGCGCTCACGGTCGAGCAAATGCAGGTGCTGCCCTGCGTTGAAAAAGTCGTTCGCGTTTCGGAGACGTATCGCGTGCTCGGCCGCCACAAGCACGGAGACGATCGTCCGTCGTCCTTCGAGTACAACGGCGTGAAGTTCGGTCAGGACACTTTGCAGGTGTTCGCCGGGCTGTGCGCCGTCGATTCGCCGGAATCCGCGGACGCGATGATGCACGCGCTCAAGGAACACGGCCAGGTGTGTACGCGCATGGGCGCATACAAGCCACGCACGAGCCCCTATGCATTTCAGGGATTCGGCGCGAAATGTCTGCCATACGTGTTCGAGCTGGCCGGGAAGTACGGCATCAAGGTGATCGCCATGGAGGTCACGCACGAATCGCACGTGGACGAGATCCGCGCTGCGCTCAAAGCGACCGGCAATCCGACGGGCGTGATGCTGCAGATCGGCACCCGCAACACGCAGAACTTCGAGCTGTTGAAGCTCGTGGGAAAGCAGCAGGAGTTCCCGGTGCTGATCAAGCGTGGCTTCGGCATCACCCTCGATGAATCGCTCAATGCCGCGGAATACCTGGCTTCCGAGGGCAATCGCAAGGTCGTGCTTTGTCTGCGCGGCATGAAGACCAACATGGGCGACCCGCACCGCAACTTTGTCGATTTCGCGCACGTTCCGGTGGTCAAGCGCCTCACCCGCATGCCGGTGTGCATCGACCCTTCGCATTCGGTGGGCATGCGCTCGGTGGCACCCGACGGCGTGCTCGATCTGTTCCACGTCGCTGCCCAGGGGGTGGTCGCTGGAGCCAACATGGTGCTGATCGATTTCCACCCCGAGCCGGCGAAGGCGCTTGTCGACGGACCGCAGGCCTTGCTCTTGTCGGAGCTTGCGCATTTTCTCGAAGACATCGCTTTGTCGCGCGAGACCTATCTCCGGCGCACCGCGCTGGGGATCAAGCATCGAGCGAACTGACGACTCTTCCACCAGCGTTGCCGCGCCATGGCCGTCGAAGTCGAGCTCAAGCTCTCGGTTGACCCCGAAGCGCTGGCAGCCTTGCGGCGCCATCCTGCGATCGCGCGGTGGGCCCGCGGGCCCTGGCGCACGACGCGCATCGCCAGCACCTATTTCGATACGCCCGCTGGCGAGCTGCGTAGCGCCGGCGTTGCGCTCCGCGTTCGGCGCATCGGCAGGCGATGGCTGCAGACGGTCAAGAACGAGGGGTCGCAGCTCGCAGGCCTCTCCACGCGCTCGGAATTCGAGTGGCCGCTCAACTCACCGCGCATCGACGCGGCGAAGTTGAGCGAAACGCCCTGGCGGGATCTGTTCGATGCGACGGCAGGTCGCGTCAAGGCGCGCTTCGTGACCGACATCGTGCGCAGATCGCGGCCGCTGACCTCCGCGCAGGGAACGAAAACCGTTATCGCGCTGGACAGGGGCCAGATCCGCGCCGGCAGAAAGCGCGCCCCGATTGCGGAAATAGAAATCGAGGTCGTCGAAGGAACGCCTGCATTCGCCTACGAGCTGGCGCGCGACCTGGTCGCGGACTTCCCCGTCGCGATAGAGCACCGAAGCAAGGCCGAGCGCGGGTACGCGCTTCTGCAGCGCGGCCCGCCCGAACCGGTGCGGGCGAGGACCGTCGATCTCGCTCACGACATTTCCGCGCCCGCGGCGATCGCTGCGGTGGGCGCGGATTGCCTGCTGCAGATCGGCGCCAACGCACGCTACGTGGCGCTCGGCATCGACAGCGAATTCCTGCATCAGCTGCGCGTCGGTGTTCGCCGCCTGCGCTCGCTGCTCAAGCTCGCCGAACCATTGACGCCGCAAGACGCATTCGCATCGTTCGACGATGAGATGACATGGCTGACGAACACGCTCGGCCCGGCCCGCGATTGGGATGTGTTCACCACCGAAACGCTCCCCGCCGTGAGCAGCACGCTCCACTTGCCGCCACTGCGGCGCGACATGGGACAGCTCAAGGGGAGGGCGACGCGGATGCGCGGCGTGCGCTGCGCTGCTGCCAAGCAGACGGCGGACTCTCCACGCCTCACTTTACTGCTGCTTGCGCTGGGAGCGCGCTTTGCGGCGCTGACCGTCGGCGAGCCCGGTGCGGCGGCAGCGTCCTCGGCGCGGAGCTTCGCGCAGGGTGTGCTCGACCAATGCGCGCGCAGGCTCAAGAAACGGGCGAAGCGTTTGCTTCATGCCAGCCCCGTCGAGCGGCATCGAGCGCGCATTGCCGCGAAGAAGCTTCGCTACGCCGCCGAGTTTTTCACACCGCTTTATTCCGGCGGACGCAGCAAGGCGTACCTCGCCAAGCTTGCCAAGCTCCAGACCGCGCTCGGCAATCTCAACGACATGGCGACTGCACAGAAGCTCGCGGAGGAACTCGCGCAGCGCGGCAAGGTCAGCTTTGCAGTCGCCCGCGCCAGCGGCGTAGTGATCGGATGGGCCGCGGGGTCGGAAGCTAGGCAAGTCGCCGCAGCGGCCAAAGCGTGGCGGAAATGCGCGAAGGTCAAACCGTTCTGGAACGCATAAGCCCGTCGAACCTTCGTCTGGAGACATCGTGCTCGAATCCGCCGAAGTCGGCCATAAAATCAGCAAGCGCGCTTATGCGCAACAAGAGCCCAGGCTGCGCGAAACTTTGCTGAACGCGCAGTACGATCTTTCGCAGACCCGGCACGGTCCGATCTTGCTCGTCATCTCGGGCGTTGAGGCAGGGGGCCGAGGCGAGACCGCCAACAAGCTGACCGAGTGGATGGACCCGCGGCATATCAGGGTCATCGCGTTCGGATCGCGATCACCGGAGGAAGCGATGCGTCCGCCCGCATGGCGCTACTGGAACGCCATGCCCCCGAAGGGCAAGCTGGGGATTTTCCTGCATGCCTGGTACACCGAAGCGATGCTGGCGGCCTCGCGCGGTGACATCGACGACGATCGCCTGCATTCGCACGTTCAATCGATCCGCGAGCACGAGCAGATGCTCACCGATGAAGGCACGGTGCTGCTCAAGTTCTGGATTCATCTGTCCAAGTCAGAGCAGAAGAAGCGCCTCCAAGCGCTCGAAAGCGATCCCCGCACCCGTTGGCGCGTCACGCGCGACGATTGGAGGGCGTATCGCATGTACAACCGGTCGCACGATCTGTGGGAGCACCTGCTGCGCGAAACGTCCACGGGCGAAGCGCCGTGGTACGTCGTCGAAGGCGTCGACGAGCGCTATCGCAATCTGACCGTCGGCAAGATCCTGCTGGATTCGATGCAGGCGACGCTTCGCACCCACACCGCCAAGACCGGACGACTGAAGCACCCGGTGACACCGACGCCGCCATCGGTTCTCGACAACCTCAAACTGATCCGCGATCTGGACCTTTCGCAAAAACTGCCGGACAACCAATACAAGAAGGATCTCGAGAAATATCAGGGTAAGCTCGCCAAGTTGTCTCGTCACAAGCGCTTTGCCGGTCATTCGCTTGTCCTTGTTTTCGAGGGCGCCGACGCCGCCGGAAAGGGAGGAACGATCCGCCGAGTGACCGGCGCACTCGATGCGCGGCAGTACGTCACCGTCCCGGTCGCCGCGCCCACCGAAGAGGAGAGCCTGCATCCCTATCTCTGGCGCTTCTGGCGCCGCGCGCCTCGTTTGGGCGACATCACGATCTTTGACCGCTCATGGTACGGGCGCATGCTCGTCGAGCGCGTCGAAGGCTACTGCAGCGTCAGCCAATGGATGCGCGCGTACAACGAGATCAATCAATTCGAGGAGCAGCTGACGCTTGGTCGGGCGATTGTCGTCAAGTTCTGGCTTCAGATCAGCAAGACAGAACAGCTGCAGCGGTTCAAGGCGCGCGAGAAAACGCCTTTCAAGCGCTTCAAGATCACCGAAGAGGACTGGAGGAACCGCAAGAAGTGGGACGAGTACGAAAGAGCTGTCTGCGACATGGTCGACCGCACCAGCACCGAGATCGCCCCTTGGACGCTGGTCGAAGCCGAAGACAAGAAATACGGCCGGATCAAGGTGCTGCGGACGATCGTCGACAGGCTGGCGCAGGAATTGAAGCGATGACGAGCGCGTATCGCACGCCTGCGTGGCTGCCCGGCAGTCATTTCCAGACAATCTATCCGACGCTGGTGCGGCGCCACGACGTCCCGCTTCGCCGCGAACGTATCGACACGCCCGACGGAGATTTCGTCGATCTCGACTGGCTCGACGCGCCCTCGGCCCGAATGAGCGGATCGCCGCTGGTCGTATTGTTCCACGGCCTCGAAGGCAGCTCGTCGTCGCATTATGCGCGATCGCTGATGCGTCATCTCGGCGCGATCGGCTGGCGCGGCGTCGTTCCGCACTTCCGTGGCTGCAGCGGCGAGCTCAATCGCCGGCCGCGCGCATATCACTCGGGCGATCACGCGGAGGTGGCATGGATGCTCGAGCGCATCCATGCCCGGGTGCCCGAAGCAACGCTCTATGCCGCCGGCGTCTCGTTGGGAGGCAGCGCACTTCTCAACTGGCTGGGACGCGAGGAATCGCGAGCCGCGCAGATCCTGACCGCCGCAGCGTCGGTGTCTGCGCCCATCGACCTCACCGCGGCAGGCATCGCCATCGGCCAGGGGCTCAACCGGATTTACACCCGTCACTTCCTGCAGACGCTCAAACCCAAGGCGCTGGCGATGGCGCGGCGCTTTCCGGAAAAGCTCGACAGGCGCGCGATCCAGCGCGCTGCATCGATGCGCGCGTTCGATGATGTCGTGACCGGACCGTTGCACGGCTTCGATGGCGCACAGGATTACTGGCGGCGCGCAAGCAGCATGCCCTGGCTCAAATCGATCGCGGTGCCCACGCTGATATTGAATGCGCTCAACGACCCTTTCATTCCGGCGTCGTCGCTGCCGGGATCGGACGATGTCAGCCGCGCGGTTGTCCTGGAGAAACCACCGGCAGGCGGACACGCCGGCTTTCTATCGGCGCCGTTTCCGGGGCGCTTGGATTGGCTGCCGCAGCGGCTGGTATCATTCTTCCGCCAACATCCGACCTGAGCGCCAGCTCGCGCTCGCTCGCAACAAGAAGCGCGAACGCCTCCCATGCCCACCCTGCCCGCTGAAATCTTCAAGGCCTACGACATTCGCGGAGTCGTCGGCAAGACGCTTACCGCGCCGATCGTGCGCGCGATCGGCAGCGCGCTGGGCTCGCTGGCGCTGGAGCGTGCGCGTGACACCCTGGTCGTCGCGCGCGACGGCCGCCTCTCCGGGCCCGAGCTGGCGGGAGCGCTCGCCGACGGCGTCGTGTCGACGGGCGCGAACGTCATCGATATCGGCATGGTCACCACGCCGATGAGCTATTTCGCCGCGCACCATCTGAACACGCATTGCAGTGTCGTCGTCACCGGCAGTCACAACCCTCCCGATTACAACGGGCTCAAGATGGTGATCGATGGCGTCACGCTTTGGGGCGCCGAAATTCAGGCGCTCAAGGCGCGCATCGACGCGGGCAAGTTGTCGCGTGGCGCCGGCACGCTGCGCAGCGAAGACATCGGCCCCGCATACCTCGAGCGCATCGCCGGCGACGTTCGCCTCGGCCGCCCAATGAAAATTGCCGTCGACTGCGGCAATGGCGTCGCGGGTGCGTATGCGCCGGCAATGTTCCGTCGGCTGGGTTGTGCCGTGACGGAGCTCTTCTGCGATGTCGATGGACGATTCCCCAATCATCATCCCGATCCGTCGCAGCCCAAAAACCTGCAGGATCTGATTCGCTGCCTCGCCACGACAGACGACGAGCTTGGGCTCGCTTTCGACGGTGACGGCGACCGGCTCGGCATCGTCACCAAGGACGGCTCGATCATTTTCGCCGACCGGCAACTGATGCTGTTTGCCGCCGACATGCTGTCGCGAAACACGGGAGCGACGGTCATCTACGACGTCAAGTCGACCCGCAATCTCAAACCCTGAATCGAGCGGCACCGCGGCAAGGCGCTGCTATGGAAGACGGGACATTCGCTGATCAAGGCGAAGATGAAGGAAACCGGCGCGCTGCTTGCCGGCGAGATGAGCGGTCATACATTTTTCAGCGAGCGCTGGTACGGGTTTGACGACGGCCTTTACGCTGGCGCGCGATTATTGGAAATCCTGTCGACGCACGCCGATCCCTCCAAGGTATTGCACGCGCTGCCGGAAAGCGTGAGCACGCCCGAGCTCAACATCGCCTGCGACGACACGTCGCCGCACACGCTCATCGACAATCTCGCAGATCGCGCGACGTTTCCGGGCGCGGTCGACGTGATCCGCATCGATGGGCTGCGCGTCGAGTACGCCGACGGCTTCGGGTTGGCGCGCGCGTCGAATACCACTCCGGTGATCGTGCTGCGCTTCGAAGGAGACGATCAGGCCGCACTGGAGCGAATTCAGGGCGAGTTCCGCCGCATTCTCTCGGCGTCGATGCCCGGAAAAGCCCTGCCGTTCTAGCCGCCACCGGAACCATGGCGATCGTCTATACGACCTCGAGCGACGGTGTCGACTGGACTCGGCTCAAGGCCGCGCTGGCCGAGGACCATTTCGACAACGGCCGCACCGCGGCGCAGATGGAACGCTCGTTTCGGGCAAGTTACCGTTGTGTCTATGCGCTCGATGGAGACCGGGTCGTCGGCACCGCGCGCGCGCTCTCTGACGGCGTTTGCAACGCGTACATCGTCGACATGTGGACGCAGTCGTCGTACCGCCGGCGCGGGATAGGACGACGCATGCTGGAGCTCCTGTGCCAGGCGCTGAAGGGGCAGCATGTCTATCTGTTCACCGACGACCAGCAGGATTTCTATGCTGCGTGCGGCTTTTCGCAGCGCGGCGCCGGCCTCGAGCGCATCGTCGGCCGCTGGCTCGAGAACGAAGGCTGAAGTTCTCTACTGAGCTTTGCGGGAAATGACTGACGATCGGCAAAGCTCAGCCCTTGTATGTCATGCCTTCTCCCGCCACCCTCACCCCCGCCCCTTTCCCGCATACCCTGACCCCCTCCCCTCTCCCAGAGGAAGATTTGTGCGGCTTCGAACCGTCGGCTCGAGGGGAGATTCGTGAGGCTTCGCCGATCGATCGGCTGGAGGGGAGCATCGTGACGGAAATGGTCATCAACCATTTCCGTAGGACTTCCTAATGCGGAGCGGTCTCACGCTAGCCGATATCCTGGCCGCGCGCGAGCGCATCGCCGGCGGAATCTATGCGTCGCCCTGCGTCGAATCGATCCCGCTGTCGCAGCTCACCGGCGCGCACATCTATTGCAAGCTGGATTATCTGCAGCGCACCGGCAGCTTCAAGGAGCGCGGCGCAAGGAACGCGCTGGCGCTCCTGTCCTCCGAACAGCGCAAACAGGGCGTCATCGCGGCGTCGGCAGGAAATCATGCGCTGGGCGTCGCCTACCACGGCGGGCTCCTCGGGATTCCGGTCACGGTGGTCATGCCGAGGTTCGCGGCGCTGATCAAGATCACCAATTGTCGCGCGCTCGGGGCGACCGTGATTCTGCACGGGGCGGACTTGAGCGAGGCGCGCGCCACGGCCGAAGCGCTTGCCGTTGAAAGGAACCTGGTGTTTGTGCATCCGTTCGACAACCTCGACGTGATCGCGGGGCAAGGGACGATGGCATTGGAAATACTCGAGCAGACGCCCACGGTCGAGGCAATCGTCACGCCGGTCGGCGGCGGCGGCTTGATCGCCGGTATCGGCACGGCCGTTAAGGCGCTGCGGGCGGAGGTGCGGATCGTCGGCGTCGAGGCGGATCACGCGGCGTGTCTCGCCGCAGCGTTCGCGGCGGGCACCCCGGTGGACGTCGCGGTGCGGCCGACCCTCGCCGACGGCCTCGCGGTAGCGCGCATCGGCGCGCACTCGTTCGCGGCGCTCAAAAACGTCGTCGATCGCGTCGTCACCGTCGACGAGGCGTCGATCGCGCTCGCCATTCTTCGACTGATCGAACTGGAAAAAAGCGTCGTCGAAGGCGCAGGCGCGGCGCCTCTCGCGGCATTCCTCGCCGGCAAGCTGCCGGAGCTCAAGGGCCGCGAGGTCGTGCTCGTCCTGTGCGGCGGCAACATCGATCTCTCGATGCTCGACCGGGTGATCGAAGTCGGACTGGTCGCCGACGGCCGCCTCGCGCGCTTTACCGTCTCGATCACCGACCGGCCTGGCGGATTGGCGCGGCTCGCCGACGTGATCGCCGCAACCGGTGCGAGCATCAAGGAAATCGTGCACGATCGGGCGTTCGCGGGCCCCGACCTGTCCGAGGTCCGCGTGGTGTGCGTGGTCGAGACCACGGGCCGCGCGCACATCGATGAGCTCCGTCGCGCGCTGGTCGGCGCGGGCGTGAGACTCGTGGAATGAGGAATGAACCGGGGACGCGCTTCGTCGCGCGTCTCGACGGACTTATAATCAGTTGTTTTCCGGAGAACATCATGCGAGCGCGCGTTGGATTCATGGCTTCGATCTTCGGCGGTGTGCTGGCCTTGCTCGCACACGTCCCGGCCCGCGCGGCAGACGACAGCGCGACGATCGCCATCGGATATCAGCGCGGTCTCGCGTATCTGCCCGTGATTCTCATGGAACAGCAGAAGCTGTTCGAAAAGCACGCGGCGCGGCTGGGCATCAAGACCACGGCCGAGTACCGCTTGCTCGGTGGCCCTGCACCGATCGTCGATGGTTTGCTGGGCGGCGCCTTGCAGGCGGGTGTTGTCGGAACCCCGTCGGCGATCCTTTTGACCGACAAGACCAAGGACATCAAGCTCATCGGCTCGATGGGCAATTTTCCGATGCTCTACATGACAAAGAAGCCCGGGCTCAAGACCGTGGCCGATCTCGGCCCGCAAGACAAGATCGCGACCACCGCCGTCAAAACCGGCATCTACTCGCTGGTGCTGCAAATGAAGGCGGCCAAACTCTGGGGGCCGGAGAACTACGATCGACTGGACAAGTACACCGTGACCATGAGCCACGCCGATGCGCTGACCGCCATTCTCGCCGGGAGCGGCACCGTCACCGTGCACGGGTGCAGCTATCCGCACGCGCTCCAGGAACAGGACGCCGGCGCGCATGCCATTCTCGATTCTAAGGAAGTGCTGGGCGGCGCCAACGGGATGATCACCGGTCTGGTCGCGTCGCAGAAATACTGCAGCACGAATCCGAAGACGTGTCAGGCGATCATCGCGGCGCTGACCGAAGCGCATCAGTGGATCAACGAGGACAAGGACCGGGCGGCGAAATTCTTCTTCGACTACGGCAAGACCGGCGAGACGCTTCCGGAGCTCACCAAGCAGGTCAAAAGCACCGAGGTGAAGTTCACGATCAAGCCCGAAGGCTTGCAGCCATATGCTGACTTCATGTACGGCGTGTCGAAGCTGGTGAAAAACAAGCTCTCCTACAACGAGCTCGTCTTCGACCACCTACGGTAGCGGCGCGAGCCACCCGGCGCGGGGCCCCACGCGGAAGCGTGGGGATCGACGGGGAATTGCGAGTCGACGCTTGAGGCCGACAACTCGATCGTTAAGGTCTCGTTAAACGCATGGAGGCCGAGCCGAATTCGGGCGCAGTCGCGAAACTTGGGCGCCCCGTGCGAATGAATTCGCACCTACAGGCGCAGGCTTGCAGCTCCGAATTTATTCGGGGGAGGTCGCTTGTAGGTCCGAATTCATTCGGGCGCGGTCATGAACCTAGACGTCCCTTGGGCGCCCCGTGCGAATGAATTCGCACCTACAGCATCAATAACGAATGCCGAGTCTTCGGTACAAGTCGGCGAGCAACCAGGCCGGCGCCGCCAGGAAAGAGCGCACGTCCTCGAGGAAGGCGGGCTTCCGTCCCTCCATGAGATGGCCGACGAATTGGCCTATCCACGCGATGACGAAGATCGCGATCGAAACCACCAGAGCGCGCGCGCCGAGCATCGCGAGAGTCCAGACCATTGCGGCGATCACCGCCAGCATCCCCAGCGCGAGGGGTGGCGACATCCACAGATAGAACGCTATCGCGGCGCCGATCGCGATATACGCGGCGACTGGCGAAGCCGCCCAGATCATACCGAGGACGCTCCACACGATGAGCGGCACGCACACCCAGTGAATCGCCTTGTTGACCGGATGGCGGTGAAACTCGCCGTAACGGCGCAAGAGCTCGTCGACCCTGCGCTCGCTCGCCGGACCGATATTCATGCCGTTGCGGGCGCTGCCCTGCGCAAGCGCTGCGATGCCATGACCGCCGCAATGCCGAGCACAGCGAATGGTATGCGGTATCTCGCATGCTTGGACCGGACCACGATCACCCCTTTGCCGGCTTGATGCGAGCACGCAACTTTTGCAGGATAACCGTGATGCCAATCAGCGCGCCACCGATGTAATCGAACAGCGCCACCGGATAGACCAGCATGACGCCTGCGATGATCAACAGGCACCGCTCGAGAACGGTGGTCTTGTGGAAGAGCCAGCCCTGCAAGCCGCCAGCCAGCGCTACGATGCCGAACGCTGCGGTGATCGTGACGAGCGCAACGGATCCCCAGTCGGCCTGGCCGAGCGTCTTGAATGAGCCGGTGAGAAGCAGGCCTGTCCCGCTCGGGTCAAGCACGAACATGAACGGGATCAGAAACGCGGGCGTGGTGTATTTCCAGCACTGCATCGTCGTTCGATACGGTCCGCCGCCGGTGATCGCCGCCGCCGCAAATGGAG
>VBCZ01000493.1 GCA_005889025.1 Betaproteobacteria bacterium | reverse complement strand
TCGCCTCTTACTGAAATTCGGGCCCGGGCTCGCGCGCAAGGAGTCCTTCAACCGCGCGCTTGGGCGGCAGCTTTTCATATAACACGCCGTACACCGCAGCACAGATCGGCATGTCGACGCTTAGCGCCGAACACAGCAGCCGCGTTGCCCGTGCTGCGTCCACGCCTTCTGCAACGTGGCCAAGCCCGGCCAGGATCGCCTCGAGCGGCCTGCCCTTGGCGAGCTCGAGCCCGACCCGTCGGTTGCGCGAAAGATCGCCGGTGCACGTCAACACGAGATCGCCCAGGCCCGAGAGGCCCATCAGCGTTTCGCGCTTACCGCCCAGCGCCGCTGAGAGACGGCCGGTTTCAGCCAGCCCGCGCGTGATCAGCGCGGCGCGCGCGTTGGTCCCGAAACCGAGTCCATCGCTGGCGCCGGCAGCGATGGCCAGCACGTTCTTGACCGCGCCGCCGACTTCGACACCGGTCAAGTCGTCGCTGACATACGCCCGAAGCGCTTCTCCGCGCAACAGCCGCCCGAGTTTGTCGGCGAGCGCCGCCTCGCTCGCCGCGACGCTGACTGCGGTCGGCAGACCGCGCGCAACTTCCTCGGCAAAGCTCGGGCCCGACACGACCCCGACCGGCGCGCGCCATTGGCGCGCAAGCTCCCGATGCGCAAGACCTACGCCCGGCGGGTCGCGCGTCGCAACAAACCCTTTGCCGAGCCAGACCAGTGGAATCGCGGAACTGCCCCGCAACTGGGCGACGAGGTCGAGCAGCGCGCCGATGGGCGTCGCGACGACAATGATCGTGGCGTCTGAAACGGCCTCATCGAGATCGGTTCCGATGTCGATCTTGGGAGAGAGCGGAATTCCCGGCAGATAACGCGCGTTCTCGCGCGTGGCTGCCATCTCGCGAGCGTGCGCGGCGGAACGCGACCACAGCTTGAGCCGCGGCGAGCCGGGGTTGCGGGCGAGATGCGCCGAAAGCGCGGTTCCCCACGCTCCCGCGCCGAGGATCGCGATGCTCTCGCGCACCCGTTGGACTACAGACCCCAGACCTGCGAGATGCGCACGAACCCGATCTGTCCGTCACGGTGTCGCACCTTGGCCCAACCCGGTGTCGCGGTTGCGTATGCCGGGTCGGCGAGCTCGAGCAGGACGTTTTGCTCGGCCTTGAAGACGACCGGGGCGCTCGGGTCGGGACTTGCGAGCACGTCGGCCGTTCCCGCACGAACCATGAGCATGCGCCGGTCGGCGATGCTTTTTTTCTCGATCCAGGCCACGCTGCCGCCTGCATCGCGTACCTTGAGCCACCCTTCGACGCTGACGATCACCTCGAGCGGCACGTCCCGGCCGACGACATAGAGCGGCTTTGCTTTGAGCGAGGGGGCGTCGTACATCACCGCAGGCTCGCTGGTCGAGTGAAAGTCCGCGGCGTTGACCGTGTACGCAAGCGCAAGCAACGCGCAGCAGAGCGCGCTTCGGGACCTCATCGCGGGCGCCTCAGCTGGGAACCGGCGAAGCCGCGGCCTGCTGTTGCAGATTCGCAAGCTGTTGCTGATAGAGAAGCTCGAAGTTGATCGGGTCGAGGTGAACGGGTGCAAACCCGGCGCGCGATATCGCGTCGGCGATGGTTTCCCGCACATACGGAAACAGGACATTGGGACAATGAATGCCCATTATCGGCTGCATATCCGCCATGGGCACACCACGGATCTCGAAAATCCCCGCCTGCGCCACCTCGACCAGGAACAGCGTCTTGTCGGCGCTTTTGGCGGTCACGGTGACCGTGAGCACACACTCGAAGACGTTTTGCTCGATCTGCTCGGCGCGAGTGCGCAAACCCACCTCGACCTGAGGCGCTTCCTGCGAAAAAAACCATTGCGGCGCGCCCGGGTTTTCCAGCGACAGGTCTTTTACGTAGATTTTTTGTATGGAAAGCGACGGGCCCGATGGTGGCGGCGGGGATCCTTGAGGTTGCTCTTGCGGCTCGGCCATGCGGATTCCCGGGGAAGGGACGAAAGCGCTCGATTATAGCCCAGCCGCGCCGGCGCCTTCGGCCGCCCCGCCGGAGAGGAGTGGATCGAGCTTGCCGTCCCGATCGAGCGCAACGAGATCGTCGTAGCCGCCGACATGCTCCCCGCCGATGTAGATCTGCGGCACGGTTCGTCGCCCCGTCTTTTGCATCATCTCGATTCGTCGCGGCGGATCGAGGTCGACACGGATCTTGGCGATCTCGCCAACGCCCTTGGCGCGAAGCAGTCGCTCCGCCTGAACACAATACGGGCACATGCCCGTGGAGTACATCGTCACTCCAGCGCTCATCCGTCTTTGCGCAGAGGCAGTCCAGCCTCGCTCCATGCACGCACGCCTCCGCGCAAGGTGTGCACATCGGCAAAGCCCATCTTGGCCAGCGCCGAAGCCGCGGTGCGGCTTTGATTGCCGCGATCGCAATATGCAATGACCGGGCGACCCGCATATTTCCCCAGCTCGGAACCGCGCTTTGCGAGCTCCGACAGCGGAATGTGCAAGGCGTTGGGCACCCGGCCGCCCTCGCAGTCCTTGGTTTCGCGAACGTCCAGCATGACCGCGTTCTGCCGATTGATGAGCTGGGTCGCCTGCATCACCCCGATTTCCCGAACCGGGCCAAGCCGCTTCTGAACGAACGGCCAGACCAGCATCCCTCCGGAAACGAGCATGACCAGGATAAGTGGCCAGTTGTTCTGTACGAATTGCATCGGTCGAGACTTTGTAACAAAGAATGATAACGCATTGCCTCGGGCCGATTTTTCGCCAAAGATGATCGGCGAGAGGAAGCTATCAGACCATCGTCCGTCCTGCAGGTGCCCCGATTCGCCTGTGGAACTTGTCGGAGCCGGGGAAGTCCACCATTTGAGGTGGAGGGTCCGTAAGGGCGAGTGGTACGTCAACCGTGCACGAGCGACACGGCAGCTTGAGTCGAAAACGGGCGTATACTTCGTTTCCGCGGCGCGCACGCCATTCGGGTCCGCGCAAGCAATTTGAGAGTTGGATAAACGTCGGCGATAAGCTGCCGATAATCGAAATGGCAGTGAGCTTGGCCGAGGTGCAATTGAGATGAGACCTATGATGCGTGGTGCATGCAAAAAAGCGGGATGGATCGGCCTTGGCGCCGTGCTGGGCCTGTTGCTCAGCATCAATTTCTCGGCATTGGCCGAACGCGAATCGCGCTTGCCGATTCCCTATGAGGATCTGCAGCTGTTCTCAGCCGTCTTCGGACGGATCAAGAGCGACTACGTCGAGCCCGTCGCCGACGACAAGCTCATACGCGAAGCCATCAACGGCATGGTCCACGGGCTGGACCCGCACTCGGATTTCCTCGATGCCGACGCATTCAAGGAATTGCAGATCACCACCCAGGGCAAGTTTGGCGGCCTGGGAATCGAAGTCGGCGTCGAAGACGGCATCATCAAGGTCATCTCGCCCATCGAGGACACTCCCGCGTTTCGCGCCGGCGTCAAGGCCGGGGACCTCATCGTCAAGATCGACGACACGGTGACACGCGGGCTGCCGCTGAACAAGGCCGTCGAAAGAATGCGGGGTAAACCCGGCACGCAGATCGTGCTGACGATCGCCCGCAAGGACGTCGAAGTGCCGCTGACCTTCACGCTCACCCGCGAGATCATCAGCTTCCGCAGCGTCCGCTCCAAGATGGTCGAGCAGGGCTACGGATACATCCGCGTCGTACAGTTTCAGGAACACACCGGCGAGGACGTCGCCAAGGCCATTCGCGATCTGTATAAGCAGAGCGAGCTTACCGGTCTGGTACTCGATCTGCGCAGCGATCCAGGCGGCCTGTTGAACGTTTCCGTCGGCGTCGCCTCGGCGTTCCTGCCTCCGGAAGCGCTGGTGGTGTATACGGACGGTCGTACTCCCGACGCGAAAATGCGCCTATCCGCCGTTCGCGGCGATTATCTGCGCGGACGCAGCGAGGACTACCTGAAGGATCTGCCGCCCGGGGTCAAGCGCGTGCCTATGGTGGTCCTCGTCGACGGCGGAACAGCGTCGGCGTCCGAGATCGTCGCTGGCGCCCTCCAGGACCACAAGCGGGCCGTGGTGATGGGCGCGCAGACCTTCGGCAAGGGCTCGGTGCAGACGATACTTCCGCTTGGGCCCAATACGGGACTGAAGCTCACGACTGCGCGCTATTACACCCCGAGCGGACGGTCCATCCAAGCCAAGGGCATCGAGCCCGACATCGCCGTCGACGATGGACGCGACAGCCCGAACCGCTTGCGCGAAGCGAATCTGGAACATCATCTCGAAGTTCCCATAGGCGGAGCCAAAGGCGATGCCGCGCTGGATACCAAGATCGTGGTCCCCGCGGCTACGCCGCCCGGCAAAGGGGATGACAAATCCAAGGCACCGGCCAAGCCGATGATCGAAACACCGGCGCCGACGCCGCCGCGGATGGAGTTCGGCTCCGCCGACGACTTCCAGCTCAAGCAGGCGCTGAACCAGCTCAAAGGCCAGCCCGTGATAGCGTCCACCAAAGCGATCTCGGCGCAAGCCAAGCCGCAGTAAGCACCTTAAAGGATCAGCCAAGACGCCCGGTTCGCCGGGCGTTTTTGTCTGGAGAATAAGGATGGACGACGGCCAACTGTTGCGTTACAGCCGGCACATCCTCCTCTCGGAGCTGGGTGTCGATGCCCAGGAGCGCTTTGCCGCTGCGCACGCATTGATTGTCGGCATAGGCGGTCTTGGCAATCCCGTGGCGCAGTTTCTCGCCGCAGCAGGCGTCGGCATCCTGACCCTGGTGGATGCGGACCGGGTCGATCTCACCAACCTGCAGCGCCAGATCCTGTTCGACACCGCCTCGGTCGGCCGTCCGAAAGTCGATGCGGCAAGCGCCCGCATCGCGGCGGTGAAAGCCGAGGTACGCGTGGTCGCCGTGCCGGTGCGCGCCGGCGATACCGAGCTCGCCTCGCTTGCTGCGGGCGCAGACATCGTGATCGATTGCTCGGACAACTTCGCCACCCGCCACGCCATCAACCGGGCCTGCGTGCATGCTGGGAAGCCTCTGGTTTCCGGAGCGGCCATCCGCTTCGATGGGCAAGTCGCCGTATTCGACATGCGAGATCCCATGAGTCCGTGCTATCACTGCCTGTTCGGCGAAGGCGATGAGTTCGAAGAGACACGCTGCGCGACGCTGGGCGTATTCGCACCGCTGGTTGGGATCGTCGGTGCGACTCAGGCCGCGGAGGCGTTGAAGGTCATCGGAGGCGTCGGCCAG
>VBCZ01000123.1 GCA_005889025.1 Betaproteobacteria bacterium | reverse complement strand
GAATATTTTCTCGCACTTGGTACACTTAAAGCGCTGACCGGCGATCTGGCGAGCGCGCGATTGGACTTCGAAAAAGCCGCTTCTCTTTGCGAGAAAACGGGCGCTGAACGCCTGACAATCGGAGTGCTCTGCACTCTCGCCGAAACGAACTGGATGACCGGAGACCTCGACGCCGCGCTCGCGGGCTATCGCGAGGCGGTTATGCTTGCGCGCAAATCGCCAGTCGCGCGGAGGATTGCACTCGGAGCGGGTCTTACCAACTTGGCGGGCGTCCACACGGAACGCGGCGAGCTCTGCGAAGCATTGCTTGCTGCACGCGAGGGTCTCCCGTTGCGCAACGAAGCAGGTTTCGCGTGGGTCACGCTTGACCACCTCGCGCTGCGGGCGGCATTGGCCGGGAACACCTCAAACGCCGCCCGTCTCGCCGGCCATACCGATTATCCCTTCGCGGCAAACGAGTCATCGCGACAGCCCAACGAGGCGCGCTCTCGGGAGCGATTGCAGGGGTTGCTCATCGAGAACTTGTCCCCCGGTGAACTCGAGCGCCTGCTTGGAGAAGGCGCGCAAATGAGCGAAGACGAAGCTTGCCGGATGGCGCTCGAGGAATAGTCATCGACGCGGCGTCACCGAGGGAATGCGACCGCAAGGCGTGATCACGATTTCACTGCGATTATCATGTGACAAAGATCTATGAAATTGGGCCGTTCCAGCTCGACGCCGAAGCCGGTGTGCTCACCAAAGCCGGCGTGCCAGTGACATTGGGTTCACGCGCGGTCGCTGTGTGCAAACTCGGAGCGCGTGCTCAGGATCGGAATCTGGCCGGCAGTCACTTGCATCGGTTAGATCGCGGCGTCTTCGCGAAGGTCTCTCGATGTGCTTTGGATGACCGCTTTGAAGCGAATCGGGACTTGGTGACGGCGGTCTGCTTGTGGCCGCAGTGAGACATTCGCGATTGGTGACCCCGCTACCACCGCGCAGTCGACTGCGTGGTGCGCCAGCTTATCGCAGTGTCGATCGCTAAACCGCGGCGGAGTTTCAAAGCGCAGCGGCGCATCGGGCGATTAGAACGGTGCGAGTGGAATACCTGCGTGCCACCGTGGACCAGACAGGTTTTTTGCCGAGCGCTGTACTCGTGGTTGTGTTCTATGCTTTTCTGCGGGCGGTCCGGCGTTCGATGTGGCGGATCGCGTTGCTCGCGCTTCCGGGCACAATCGCCCACGAGCTGATGCACCTCGTCCTGCAGGCGAGACCTCGTGCGTTCTCGATCTGGCCACGGCGCAACAGCAACGACTGGAGCTCGGCTCGGTCGCCTTCGGTAACATCGGCCTTCTCAACGGTGCGTTCGTCGCGCTCGCTCCGCTCCTGCCTGCTGCCGGTTGCGTGGCTGCGCCTCGTCCACGTTCTTGTGCCGGTGTGGGCCGAAGATCGGTGGGGATGGTGGCTCGCCGGCGGCTATCTCGCCGCGACGACATTGTTCGCGTTGCCGTCGTTCCAGGACTTGAGAGTCGGCGCGCCTTCGCTTCCGCTCTATGTTGCGCTAGGCGGGCTGCTTCGGCGGCCGTACACCTACGTGTAGTGTATCGGTTTCCGGCGGGAATCAACCATTGCACAAGGAGAAAGAAGCTATGTTCAACATGGGATACAGCGTCTGGGGCATCCTGGTCCTCATCGGCGATATCTGGGCGATCATCAATATTCTTCAAAGCTCCGCGGCCAACGACAAGAAACTTCTCTGGGTCGTCGTGGTCGTGCTGCTGCCGTTGATCGGCCTCATCCTCTGGTTCTTCCTCGGCCCGCGGAACCGCACGTCGTAGGAGCGCTCGCAATGCGGTACGAACTTTACTACTGGGACGGCATTCAGGGACGCGGTGAATTCGTGCGGCTCGCGCTCGAAGAGACGGGCGCCGCCTACGTCGACGTCGCGCGCACGATGGGCGGCGAGGACCGCATGCTCGCGCTGATGGACCAAAGAGGGCTCGCCTGGCCGCCGTTCGCGCCACCGTTCCTGAGGGCCGGCAGGCTCCTGATCGGACAGACCGCGAACATCCTGCTCTTTCTAGGCGACCGCCACGGCCTCGCTCCGAAGCGGGAGGGTGGACGCCTGTGGACGCATCAGCTCCAACTCACGCTTGCAGACCTCGTCGTCGAAGCGCACGACACCCATCATCCGATCGCGTCGAGCTTGTATTACGAAGACCAGAAACGCGAAGCGAAGCAGCGCGCTTCGGACTTCATCGCGCACCGATTGCCGAAGTTCCTGAGTTACTTCGAGCGCGTGCTCGGCTGCAATCCTGATGGGCCAGAGCACCTCGTCGGGAGTCGGCTGACCTACGCGGACCTGTCGCTGTTCCAGGTCTTGGGGGGATTGCAGTACGCATTTCCGAAAGCGATGACGCGGCTCGCGCGACGCCATCGGCACGTGATGGCGCTATGCACGCGGGTGGCGTCGCGCAAGCGCATCGCGGCGTATCTTGCATCCAGGCGCCGCCTAGCGTTCAACGAGCAGGGCATCTTTCGTCATTACCCCGAGCTCGACCCGTAGAAGGTAGGAGCGCCCCAGGAACTTGCCCGGCGCTTCGGCCAATCGTCATCGTCGTCTTCGAGATCCGTACGACACGCGTGTGCTTGCGGTCGCCATACCTCTCCATCTGGACCAATACCGGGAAGCGCTCTCGCAGCACCGCGCGCACGACTTCCTCGGTTTCATAGGTCAGCACGCGGCCATCGTCACCGCGCACGTCGCTCCAAATGTCCCTTGTCGTCTTCGACCTCGATCTTGAACGCGCCCGGCGGCGTGCTTATTCCAACCGGACTGGCAAAAGAGTGGAACGCTCCGGGACCATCTGCTGACGTCCGCTTTCGGGATGCCAGCTCTTTAGGGCAGACGGCAGGTTGTGGCCGGACTGAGACAAGTGCGCTTGTCGTTCCACCTTTCCCGTCACCTCAACTGAGAGCAGGGCGACGGTCGGGGCAATGGTCGATCTGCGCGCGGCGCTTCTTCGCGATTCACGCGGCATCGGCACCTATTACTTGGCCCGAGGTAACTCGAAGTCCAAACTGCTCAGCGCGGAGGGCGTCGCTCTTGAAACCAGGTACTGGGTACTCGGTACTTCGTTCGTCGTAATTTGAACTTTGCGCCAATTACGACGCACGCAACTTCCCGGTCGGCTCCATTCGCGGTTGGGCCTCGCGACGACCTCCAGAACTTGGGGGACGAATTACGAGCACAGTGTCGTCGTCCGCGACCCGGAGATCACCCGGTCGAAGCCGGACAAGCGCTTGCGCGCAATGGCGCATAGCGCGCTAGACCTTGAACTCCTTGTCCAAGACGAATACCTTGACGGTCTCTCGCTTGACGCCATCAGAGGCCATGGCTTCCGCCGTCGCTGGGGAATCGAGGACCTTCATGAACGTGCCCAAGTCATCGGGCTCAGCGCACACCGCGACGTGATTGCCTGTGATAGTCGCGAAATTAATGGGCTTGGTAACGGTTTGACTCTTGAAAAGGTTACCGTGCGTGCGGAAGCCCTTTTCCCACTTCACTGGGTCTTCAACCTGCGCTGTAATTACCACCTTGGGCATGTCATGTCTCCTTGAGTACAAGCCCCGTCGCCTGAGGGTACGGGGGGAGGGGCATGATAGCAGCTGTCACCGTACGTCGCCGAGGCGGTCTTCGACGACACCTCATTCCGTTCAGCGTCTTTTCCGCAGTCTCGGCCGAATGCGCAGGCGCACCACGACCGGCCGCTTTGAAGAACAAGACACCATCCGGCTTTGGCCGAACTGAGACATACTACCAGAGAGCCGCTTATCGAAGGCTAGCCGCTGCAATGCGCTGGCGCCCCGTGCGCGGCGTCGCGTAGACCAGTATCGTTACGGAATGGCGATCCGCGTCGAGTGCTACGCCGGCTATCGAGGCGAACAGGAGCCGCTTGCTTTTTGGCTCGGGGAGCGCCGGCTTGCCGTGCGGGCGGTGGTCGATCGCTGGTTCGCGCCAACGCAGCGCTGGTTCAAAGTCGATGCCGACGACGGCGACATGTACGTCCTTCGACACGATGAGACGAGCGGAGATTGGGAAATTGCCGCGTACAGGGGGCGCGGCAGCTTGACGTTGCCCGAGCTGCCGCCGCGAGCGATCTGAGGTTCATATCGCGCAGGCGCAGGCAGGCCAAAGGCAAGTACGAAGCGCTAAGGGCCGCTTGCAAGTGCTCCGTACGCGTCACAACGGGGCAAACAACGACACCGTTCGTTACATCTTCGCGACAGCGGCAGCGGCTGGTCGAACGTTAATCGTCGGGTCATCCACCAGAGAGGTAGGTATGTCCCAATGAAAAGCGTTCTGATTTCGTTAGCCGCAGTCGTCGTATTGTCGTCAGGCGTGGCCCTGGGCGCCGACCAACCTCGGAGCACTAGCCCACGTGCTGCTTGCAAGGCCGACGTGGAAAAGCTCTGCTCAGGAGTTCATCCTGGAGGCGGCCGCATCCTTGGTTGCTTGAAGCAGAACGAAGCTCAAGTATCTGCGACCTGCAAGGATGCGATAGCGAAGACGCGGGAGAGGAAAGCTCCGTCCACTTCCGGCTCAACCGCAGGTTGATGGACGTCCGCGCAACACAGCTCGTGGCTCGGGTCACGGCGAGCCGCGGTATTGTCGACCCTGCTCGCCACCTCGTCGGCCGTCTTTGACTTATCGCGAAATGGGCAGGGTCAAGATGGTGGATATCGGCGGAACCTCACCCGCCTGAAGTGCAAACGCGGTTTCAATGAGCGCGAACGACTGCTTGGAGACCAGGTCCGCGTTGTCGATATAGAACCAATGGCCATTGTGGAATACGCGCACGTAGGCGCTCGCCGGCCAGGTATCACTGGACGAAATGTGCATGATGTCGCGCATCAGCGTAGCCCATACAAGCTCGGAACCGCCGGCGTCGCGAAGTACGGGAACCAGACTTCCGCGCGCATCGATATCGGGCACGTCGATCCCTTTGCTGAGATATCGCATCGCGGCCAGGATCGAGCGCGGCTTGACGGCGATATTCTTGCCGCCACCTCCGGAAGCAGCCGCCGCGAGACGGTAGGTCAAGTTCGCTGGATCGAGCGCCAATTTGCGAATCAGCTCTTGACCCTCGGGGCTCGATGCCGCCGCTCGATCGATCTGTAGCGACAAGGCGATGTCTGCACGTGCATCCTGAGGCGCGATTGCGGAGTCGATGCCTAGCTGGATGAGGCCCTGACCCTCCAATCGGCTGAGCAGACTGACAACGTGCCGGAACTCCGCGTTTTCCGGCAGCGTCTCGGGGGCGAACTGCGTGGCCGCGGGCGCGTTGGAAATCCCATTGATGCTGTCGACGAGTACGAGCAGGATCTCGCGAAGGTCCCAGCCCGCAGTTCGCAGCAACGCCAGCGTGCGCATATCGATCGGACGCAGCAACTGGCGTCCAAGCTTGTCGCCGGTCAAGGGCTGGAAGACAAACGACGGCGTCTGCGAATAGCTAAGGCTTGGACTGAT
>VBCZ01000494.1 GCA_005889025.1 Betaproteobacteria bacterium | reverse complement strand
CCCTGCGCGGCCTGCCGTCGAAGAGCCTAGGCTCGCTGCAACTCGCGAGCGTGCCGACACAGCCCGGGTCGCAGCGGCGGAGCCGGGGCGCGTCAAGCCGGCCGAACCTGAGCGCAGGCAGAAGTCCGAGCTTGCGAACGCCACACCCGCGCCCGCGACGCCGGGTTCCGCCGATGCCTCGTCGGCAACCCGCAGCGTGCCATTCCCCGCAGCATCACCGCCGCGCGACAAGCTCGACGCGCAGACGCAAGCGGCGGCAGGGGCGTCCCCGGTGGCGCCGGAATCGCCCGCGCCCGCGCCTGCAGGCCCTTCGCAGCCCACACCGCCGAGCGCGTCGTCCGCGGGTGCGCTCGCTCCGAGCGCGCCGGCTCCGTCGGAAAGGCGCATGACGATGGCGAGGACCGCGACAGGAGAAATCAAACGCGAGGCCGACGCGCAGCCCCGCCCCGCCGACGAATGGATCAAGCTGATGCGTCGATTGATCGCCGAAGGCAAGCCGGCCGAAGCGGCGAAAGAGCTCGCCGCTTTCCGGGCGGCTTACAAGGAACGCGCGGACGCGCTGCTACCGAGCGACCTGCGCGAATTCAAGCCCCAGTGACCCGAGACGCGGCTTCGCCCGGTCCCGCAGCAGCTTCTTGATCGGCGCCGGCAGCGCGGCGCCGGCCACATCCTGCAACGGCAGCCACAGACATCCCGGCTCCTGCGCGCGTGCCGGCCACCGCTTCACGACGCACAGGCGCGGAGTGATGGTCAGGGTGAAGTGCGTGAAGCCGTGCTCGATATCGGGCAGCGTCACAGCCGTGACAATCTCGGCTTCGAAGCGCGCGCGGCAAATCGATTCCGCGTCCTCGCCGACTGAGAGCTCGGGCAGGCTCCACAATCCGCCCCAGATGCCGGCAGCGGGCCGCCGTTCGAGGAACACCTCGCGTCCGTGTTCCATCAACAGGACCGCGATGGCGCGGTGCGGCAGCGTTTTTTTCGGGCGCGGCGCCGGAAAGTCGCCGATGCGATGGGTGATGCGCGCAACGCAGTCATCCGCGACGGGACACAGCGCGCATGCCGGCTTCGTGCGCAAGCACAGCATCGCGCCGAGGTCCATCATGGCCTGGGTGTACGACTCGATGCCGTTCTGCGGAAGACGGGCTTCCGCTTCGCTCCACAGCGCGGCTTCGACGGCTGCGCTCCCCGGATATCCGCCGATGCCCGCATGGCGCGCGAGAACGCGCTTGACGTTCCGTCGAGTATCGCACTCCTCGTGCCGTAGGCGAACGCGGCAATCGCCGCGGCGGTCGATCGGCCGATGCCGGGCAATCCCGTCAGAAGCGCTGCAGCGCGGGGAAACACGCCGCCGAAGCGCGAAACGACGATGCGCGCCGCCGAGTGCAGCAGATGTGCACGCCGGTAATATCCCAGCCCGCTCCAGTGTTCGAGGACCCGTTCGATCGGCGCAGACGCCAGCGCGTGGACATCGGCAAAGGACGCAAGGAAACGCTGGTAATAGGGAATGACCGTCGCCACCTGCGTCTGTTGCAGCATGATCTCCGACAGCCAGATGCGATACGCGTCCCGCGTGTTCTGCCACGGGAGGTCCTTGCGGCCGGCACGGCTGTGCCAGGCGATGAGGCGCGCCGCGAAGGACTTCATCTCTCTGTCATTCCGACCGCGTGTATTCCGACCGCAGCGTCATTCCGAACGAAGTGAGGAATCTGCTTTTAGCATTGCACCAACAGCAGATCCCTCGCGAGACGCTCGGGATGACAAGCCCTGTGTCATTCCGAACAAGTGAGGACGAACGGCGCTGGCGTGCCTGCACCTCAACGTCCCGCCAGGCGCTGCCGCGCCTTCCCCGCCGCCTCCGACGTCGGATATTTCGCGACGATCTCCTCCAGGGTGCGTCTCGCCGCAGTGCTCTCGCCGATCTCGATCTGGCAGCTCGCGATATTGAGCAGCGCATCGGGAACCTTCTGGCTGTCGGGAAAGCTCGCAAGAAGCTGCCGCTGCGTCGCGATCGCCGCGCGAAATTCCTTTTGCGCATACTGCGCGTTTCCCGCCCAGTAGAGCGCGGAGGGCGCGAGCGGGCTCTTGGGGTAGCTGCGAAAGAAGGCCTGGAAGCTTGCGGCCGCTGCCTGATAATTGCCGCTCTTGAATTGATCGAGTGCGACATCGTAGGCGCGCTGCTCGCCGGCGACGTCCGCGGGGCGCGCGGGGACAGCGGGTAAGGTGCCCGCGGCTGCCCCGCCGGGCTCGCCGCCCTGCGCTGCATTCGCGGAAGCGCCTGCCTCGATCTTGCGCAGCCTGGTGTCGAGATCGAGATACAAGTCCCGCTGTCGCTTTTGAGCCTGCTCCAGCTCGTAGGTCAGGACTTCATACTGCCCGCGGAGCTTGGCGATGTCGCCCTTGATCTGCTCGACATCTCGAAACAAATCGACCAGCGATGCACTTTTCGCCTCGATCGCGTCGAGACGCTGCAACAGCGAGCGCTCGAGCTGATCGACGCGGGCCTTCAACGCGTCGATGCGACCGCGCGCTTCGTTGTCGTCGAATAGCGCGGCGTGCGCCGGAACGCAGGCGAGCTGCAGTGCAAAAAGCAACGCCCATGCGGACAAGGCCCTCCCGGTCCGGGAACGCGTCACCCGCTCGCCGCCCGGGCGCGCATCGCTCGACGCACCTCGCTCGCTACTCGCCCTGATAGACGAAGTCGTCACGACGGTTCTCGGTCCACGCGCTCTCGTCGTGTCCGGGGTTCCTCGGCTTTTCCTTGCCGAAGCTCACCGTTTCGATCTGCGATTCGCTCGCGCCGGACAACATCATCATTTTCTTCACAGCGTCGGCGCGGCGTTGCCCAAGCGCGATGTTGTATTCGCGGCTTCCACGCTCGTCGGTATTGCCCTGGATGATCATGCGCCCGGGCCGCGCGCTCTGCAGGTAACGGCCGTGCGCTTCGATGAGCGGCTTGTACTCGTCCCTGACGGCATAGCTGTCGAAGTCGAAGTACACGCTGCGCTTGGAAAGCGGGCTGTTCGGATCGCGCAAGGGATTCAACTGGCCCGGCCGCGTCGCGGTGCCGTCGACGTTGCCGCCGGTCGTTCCCGACGTCGCCGCGCCCGGTGTCCCCGACGGCGCAGTGCGCTCCTCGACCGGCGCGCCGCTTTCGGGGGTCGGCGTAGTCGAGCAGCCGGCGAGCACAACGGTCAATACGGCGGTGAGAATCAATCTCTTCATAGGTCCTCCTGGCAGTTGCGATAGATGGGGTGGTGTTA
>VBCZ01000492.1 GCA_005889025.1 Betaproteobacteria bacterium | reverse complement strand
GAGCGTCCGCAAGAACACCCAGCTCACCATCTCGTAGCGCTCGGGTTCCAGCGCGGGGCCCCAGAGGAGTTTGCTGACGCGGTTGAGCAAACCGCGACGGCGAGCGAAGAATGTGTAGGACCACTCGCTTGCGGGCGCGAAGCCCGGGACGTGCGTATACAACCACCACCACGAGGCGCGCCCCGGCGCGTGGCGAAGGACGCGATAGGTCGCGGCCGCGCCTGCGTACGTGCTGCCGTCGGGCTCGATCAACTGAATCGACCGCCGGAACGCCTCGAGTGGAATCGCCGGGAAATCCGCCGCGGCTTCCTGGTACGGGCGGTAAACGACGCGGTCGCCGGTCAGCGCCTGCCAGTAGTCGACCCAGTAGCGGCAGATGCCGCAGTCGCCGTCGTAAACGAGCGTGGGTCGGGCCGGTGACATTCTCTGCGCGACGTCGATGGATCGTTTGTTCGGCTGTCCGGATTTTACGAAGCTTGTCTTATCGCGCAATGTAATCCGCGGCCGGCTCCGGAGGCGGTTCGACCATGGCTTGAAATCGGCGGTTAGGGTTCCACGCGGACGACGTGCGCCGATCTATCGCAGATGATGCATGTCCTGCCCGAGCATTTCGGGCGTGATCAGCGTCACGCCGCGGTCGGTGACGAAGAAACGCTTGCGGTCCTCCGCTGGATCGACGCCGGCTTGGAACCCTGCCGGAAGAGTGCAGTACCTGTCGACCACTCAGTTCTTGAGCACGACGTTGCGATGCACCTCGACATCGGGCAGGACCACCGAGTCCTCGATGCTGCAGTAGCTGTGGACATGAACGTTGGAGAACAACAGCGAGCGTCGAACCGATGAGCCGCTGACGATACACCCGCCGGAAACGAGCGAGTCGAACGCTGCGCCGCGCCGGTCCGCAGCCTCGAACACGAACTTCGCCGGCGGCAGCTGCTCCTGATAGCTCCAGATGGGCCAGTGCTCGTCGTAGAGGTTGAGATCCGGCGTGACGTGCGTGAGATCCAGGTTTGCTTCCCAGTAGGCATCGATCGTGCCGACATCGCGCCAATAGGGTCGGCCTTCGACCATATTGACGCACGAGTCGGCGAAGCGATGCCCAAATACGCGGTGGCCATGGCTGATCAGGTACGGAATCACGTCCCCGCCGAAGTCGTGGCTCGACCCGGAATCATCGGCGTCGCGGATCAGCTGTTCGAACAGGAACGACGCATTGAAGACGTAAATCCCCATGCTGGCGAGCGCAATGTCCTGGCGTCCCGGCGCCGGCTTCGGCCGCGACGGCTTTTCCTCGAAGTTAGCTACGCGGGATTCGTCGTCGAGCGCCATCACGCCATATTGCGTCGCTATGTCGATCGGCACTTCGACGCAGCCGATCGAAACGTCGGCAGCGCGTCCCGCATGCTCGGCGAGCAGACGCGCGTAGTCCATCTTGTAAACATGATCTCCCGCGAGGATCAAGACGTACTCCGGCGCGTGGCGGCGCAGGATATCGATGTTCTGATAAACCGCGTCTGCCGTGCCCCTGTACCAGTCGACGGTGACGCGCTGCTGTGCGGGCAGCAATTCGACGAACTCGCGGAATCGGCCGTCGAGAAAGCTCCACCCGCGCTGCACGTGGCGGATCAGGCTCTGCGCCTTGTACTGGGTGCAGATGCCGATGCGGCGCACGCCCGAGTTGACACAGTTCGAAAGCGAAAAATCGATGATGCGAAACTTGCCGCCGAACGGGACTGCGGGCTTGGCACGCCAATCGGTCAGGGGTCCGAGGCGGCTGCCGCGGCCTCCCGCCAGCACGATCGCGAGCGCGTCTCGCGCCAATTGCGACATGAGCAAGCCTTGCGGATCATGCTTGGCCGGACCGTAGCCGATTTGCATGGATTCCTGATCGACGGTCATGACTCACTCTTCCAATGCGTTCGCGATGCCGCGCGCGAAGTACATGCAGGCTAGCATGGCCCGGCGCCGGATTGGTGATCTGTTATATTGAAACAGGGTCGGCGCTGACCGGGATCCACTATCGATCTCACGTCCCGGCGCCGCCAGTGATCGAATGGTTCGACGTCGTCCTTGCCTGCGCTTCGTATCCTCTACGTAACGCCGGAATGCGCGCCGCTCGTTAAGACCGGTGGCCTCGGTGACGTCGCAGGCGCGCTTCCCGGCGCGCTGCGACAGCTCGGGCTCGACGTGCGCGTTCTCTTGCCCGGGTACCCCGCAGTGTTAGGAGCGCTGGCCGATGCGCGCAGCGCGGCGCGTATCGACGCCATTGCGCGGCTTCCCGCCGCGCGTGTGCTCGAAGCCGAGTTGCCGCAGGGGGTTCCGGCATGGATCGTCGATTGTCCCGTGCTCTATGATCGCGATGGCGGTCCCTACCAGGATGCCGGCGGCGCCGATTGGGAAGACAATCCGCTGCGCTTTGGCCTGCTCGCGCGCGCCGCAGCGCTGCTCGCTGCGCGGCCGAGTCCGGTCGCGTGGCGTGCGCAGCTCGTTCACGCCAACGACTGGCAGACCGGACTCGCGCCTGCGTACGCTGCGCTGGTCTGCGAGCGGGCGATGCCCAGCATCGTCACCATCCACAACCTCGCGTTCCAAGGCGTCTTCGCGCCGCACTGGGTTGCCGATGTGGGGTTGCCTGCCGCGAGCTTTGCGGTCGACGGTGTTGAATATCATGGCCGCTTTTCATTTCTCAAAGCCGGCATCTTTTACGCGGACGCCATTACGACGGTGAGTCCGACCTACGCCGAGGAGATCCAGCACGAGGCGACGGGCATGGGGCTGCACGGCCTTCTCGCGGCGCGGCGCGATCGGCTCACGGGGATCCTCAACGGCATCGACACGACGGTCTGGGATCCTGCGCACGATACATTGATCCCCGAGCGATACGATGCGGCGACGCTCGATCGCAAGGCCGCCAACAAGAAAGCATTGCAGATCCGCTTCGGCCTTGCGCCGCAGCCCGATATTCCGGTGCTGGGCGCAGTGGCCCGCCTGACTACGCAGAAAGGGCTCGACCTTGTGCTCGATATCGCAGAGGCTGTCCTTGCCCTGCCGGCTCATATCGTCGTCGTTGCGACGGGAGACAAGGCGCTCGAAGGGCGCCTGCGCGCGCTTAGTGCTACCCGGCCGGAGCGACTGGCGAGCTTCATCGGCTTCGACGAAACGCTTGCGCACCTGGTCGAGGCGGGTGCCGATGCCTTCGTGATGCCATCCCGGTTCGAGCCGTGCGGCATGAACCAGATGTACAGCCAGCGCTACGGTACGCCACCGATCGTGCATGCAACGGGCGGGCTGGTCGATTCGGTCGTCGACTGCACGTCGCAGACGCTTGCGGATGGCACGGCAACGGGCTTCAAGTTCTTCGCGCCAAACGCCGGGGCACTCATGGGTGCGATCGAGCGCTGCGTCGCCGCCTACCGTGATCCGGCGACCTGGCGCGCGCTGCAGATAAACGGGATGGCACGCGACTTCAGTTGGAACGCCGCGGCGCGAGAATACGCCACGATTTATTCGCGACTAGTGCCGAGTTAGCGAGCCGCCGCCGTCGGCTGTTTATCGCGAGTACTCGATCCATGGTGTCGATTTCAGACTGCCGGCGTCGATCCGCACCCCGCGGCAGATGGGCGGTTTTGAAGCGAAGCATCGCAGGAGCATGAGGTGGAGGCGATGGATACAGGGCTGACCGCGGTCGTCGATGTCGGCAAGACGAATGCGAAGCTCTTCGTGCTCGAT
>VBCZ01000125.1 GCA_005889025.1 Betaproteobacteria bacterium | reverse complement strand
TTGTAGCGGCCGCGGCAATCCTGATAGATAACGACGTAACCGCGGCGGACGAAGAAAGCGGCAACCTCGGCGCGGCTCTTCGGTTTCTCGATCGCCGGCGTGCGCTCCGATCGGCTGTCCGCGGTCTTGTTGTAAGGCGTGCGCTCCAGAATGACCGGAAAGCGCTGCTCGACCGGTTTGCCATTGCGCGCGGGAACATACACATCGGTCGCCAGGCGCACGCCGTCGCGCGTGGGCACCATGACGTCGCTCAAAACGATGACGTCGAATTCAAGCTGCGAAGTGGCTGCGGCCACCGGCATCGGTCGCAGATCGGCGCAACCCGCGACAGGCAACGCGAGCAACCCCGCGCCCTTGAGCAGCGTGGCTCCGAATTCGCGGCGGCTCAAGGTCGATTTGCTGCTTTTCTCTTCACTCATATGCGCTTTCGAACGAACGTGGCGCCCGGATGTGAACCGGCGCGATACTCCGGCCGATCGGCATCTCCCGGCGCCAGCGACGCTCTTCTCATTATGTCAGGACACGCCGGTTACATAGGCAGCAAGCGGCCGATTCGCCGTTCGACGGCGCGGCGGTAGATCGCGATGGCCGCAGCCGTATCGGCGAGTCCGGTGCCGCCGAATATGAGCGCTTTGCGCGAACCGGCCGCGGTGGCCGGCATCGCCCGTCCCGCGACAAGCTCGCTCAACTCGGCCGTGTATTCGCCGTCATAGTTCAACGCCTCCGTCGGAAGCCGCGTCGCCGGATCCAGCTCGTCGGTGACGACAACGCCGAGCGCGCGCAGACTATCGCGATCCCATGCATAGCCAAGATCGACCATCGATGCGAAGCCTCCCGGCCGAATCCAATGCGCATCGAGGAACTTCGTGCGTTCCGAGCCGAGCGGGATGCTGCTGATCACGATATCGTGGTCCTCGACCGCCTGTCGCGGATCTTCGGCGACGTCCGCGTCGACACCGTGTTGACGCGCAGTCGCGGCGAAGCGTTCCGCGCTTTGCATTCGCCGGCTGAACGCCGTGATGCGGCGGATTCCGAATTGCTCCTTCAACGCGTCGAGGTGCGCGCTTGCCTGCATTCCGCAGGCGACAAAACCGATCGTCGTCGCAGCCGGATCCGCAAGCAAGCCGGCGGCGACACACGTGATGGAAGCGGTTCGGAACGCCGAAAGCCAGTGTCCGTCCATGATCGCTAACGGAAGGCCCGACTCGATCGTGCTTAGAATGAGGGTTGGATTGAAATCCGGCAGTCCGCACGGCGCATTGCCGGGGACGTAGCCATACCATTTCATCACCGCAAACCCGGAATCGATGTCCACGCCGCCCTTGCCGGAATAGCTCACGGCTTTGTCCACCGGCAGGGAGAGCTTGCGACCGGTGTGCGCCGAGCCTTGGGCCTTCGCCAGAAAAATGCGACGGACCGCGGTCGTGATCTCCGCCGGGGCGAGTCCGCATGCCAACACGTCTTCGTGGCTCAAGTACAGCACTTCCCGTCTGTCGCGGTCCATGACTTCCTTCAACGCCTGCCTGTGAGCTCAAGCCTCGGGCATCGAGCGCTCGATAGAGTGCGCCGTCGCTGCATTCGCGCCGGCAAAGCCGTTCATCGTTTTCCTGATTCGACTATGTTATCGTCAAGCGCGGTGTTCGAGCGATTCCTTGCTCCAGCGAGCATGGCGATAGATCATGACCGCCGCATCGGCGCTCTCGTCGCTTTGCAGCTTCCAGCGCCGGCAGCGCCCGGCCCAACGTTTGCACTGGACTTCGGACAAGACGCCCGACTCAACGCGTGAACCAGTTCCCCGCCGCCGTCGCTTCACGCCTGCTCGCTTCGTCGCCGCTCCGGCACACTGCGTTTCGGCTGTTCTATTTCGGATCGATTGGAGTTGCGCTCGGCTATACCATGCAGGCGACCATCGCGGCGTGGTTGATGGCCACGCTCACGCCTTCGCCGCTGATGGTCGCGCTGGTGCAGACGGCGAGCACGGCGCCCACCCTCCTTTTCGGGTTGGTCGCAGGAACGCTAGCGGATATTGTCGAGCGGCGAAAGATCATTCTGGCCACGCTGCTCGTATTGTTCGCTTCAACGCTCATCCTGGGAGGAGCCACGATCGCGGGGATCACCGGGCCGGTGGCGCTCCTCGCATTGACCTTCGTCATCGGCGCCGGCTTCACGTTCTACCTCCCTGCCCAGCAGGCGAGCGTCAACGAGTTCGTGTCGCGCAAGGAGCTGCCTGGCGCCGTGGCGCTGAGCGCGGTCGCATTCAATGTTGCCCGCGCCGTCGGCCCCGCCCTCGCCGGCTCGGTCGCCGCGTGGCAGGGAACCGGCATCGCGTTCGTGATAGGTGCGTTTTTTTTCACCATGATGCTGGTTGCGCTGCGCACCTGGAAGGGACGTGAGCGTGGCCTGCCCGGCGTGCCGGAGAGACTGCTGTCCGGCGTCCGCAGCGGGCTTCGCTACGCGCGGCATTCCACCGCTATGCGTTCACTCATTATTCGCAACCTCAACTTTGCGGTCTGCGCCAGCGCATTCTGGGCGCTGTTGCCGGTCATCGCGCGCGATCAGCTGGGCCTTGGCGCAGGCGGCTTCGGATTGCTCTCCGCCGGTTTTGGCACGGGGGCCGTCATGGGCGCGCTGGCGATACCGGGTCAGCTGCAAAGCCGATCGTTGAACGCCATCGTGACCTCCGGCGTTCTGCTGTGGACGCTCGCGGTTGTGCTGATCGCCGCAACCGGCATCACGGCGCTCGCCGTCGCGGGCGCCTTCTGTGCAGGGGTGGCGTGGGTCACGGTGTTCGCGAGTCTTTCTGCCGGCACCCAGAGCAGCGCGCCCTCTTGGGTGCGAGCGCGCGCCGTGGGGATGAACATCGTCGCGGCGCAGGCGAGCCTAGCCATCGGCAGCGCGTTCTGGGGAGCGCTGGCAGGCGCGGTCGGTACGCACGTCGCACTTGCCGCGTCGGCCGGTCTCATGGTCGTGCTTCATCTGGCGAATCGCCGCGTTCGCGTCGTAATGGGCGATGAGGCCGACGTCACGCCCGGCGTGCAGCTGCCCGACATGGCAATCGCGGCCGAGCCGCTACCCGATGACGGGCCGGTGTTGATCCAGATCGAATATCAAATCGCCTCCGAAAATCGCCGGGCATTCCTGCGCGCCATCCATGCCGTCGAGACGATCCGTCGCCGCAACGGGGCGACCAGCTGGCGCGTCTTTCGCGATCTCGGGCAGGAGGGCCGCTTTGTGGAGCGCTACATCATCGCTTCCTGGGCGGAATACATGCGCCTTCGCTCGCGCATGACGATTGCGGACCGGAAGGTGCTGGATGGTGTCGATAAATTTCAGCAGAAAGGCGTACCGGTGCGTGTATCGCGTCTTCTCGGGATCAGTGCATCCGATGCCGATGAGTCAGAGGAACGGGCGAGTCCGCGCTGAAACGCATCCGTCGGCGCGCGACGCAGCTCGAATCGCGGCTTCATAGCTGCCCTGAAGGAAAGCGAGCAGCTTTTCAACGGGAGCATCCGCCTCGCGGATCACCTCGTACGGCAAGACGAATTCGTGCAGTGAAGCATCATAGCGCGCCTCGGGTGGCTGCAGCGAGGCGCCGGCGAAACCTTCCGGCTCCGGATAGGCGTAGCTGTAGAAGAGCGGATACGGAGCAATCGCTCCACCGGGCCAGAAGCCGCAGCTGCTCACCTCGTGCGAATACGCATCGCGCGTCACGCGATCGGGAAGGTTGGGAATCCCGCCCGGATGCGGCGGCGCCACACGGCCGGAGAATCGCGTTACGGCCAGATCGAAGGCTCCCCAGAAGAAGTGAACCGGACTGGCCTTGCCATAGTATCGGGACCGAAAGCGTCGAAACACCTCGGCGGAAGAAGAGATCGCGCGCCAGCAGCGATGCGCGTATTCGGCATCGTACGAACGATGGCCGACGTCCTCGTCAAAGGGCACCGGGCTCTCCACTTCCGAGGGCCGGCGATAGATCGGGACCGGCATTCCTAGCGCCGCAAGCGCCGCCATTACCGCGCGATAGAATTCCGCGACCGTCATCGGCGCGAGAGCAATGGTTTTGCGCTCGCCACGGCTTGTTCGCACGCTGAGCTCGTGGTCGACGAAGTCGAAATCGATCTGCAGACCTTCTATCCCATATGGCATTCGCCCGGTGGTCAGGCCACTTGCGCTTGGGTAAAGCGTCACCTGCCAACAGTGGTTGAGCCACGGCATGCGGACAAGCCGGATCTTGCCGATGATCTGCGTCCACATGTGCAGCGTTTCATAGGTGTCCTTCCACGCCTCGTAGGGCAGCGCGGGCCACGAAAGATGGGTCATTCAGACCTCGATAGCAAGTGGAAAATAGCGAAAGCAACGGAAACAAGGACCCGCCCGAAACAACTCCGGCGATCCCCGTCTGACTCGGCATGGTCGACGGGGCCAAAAGCGCAGTCGCAGACGGAGCGATCAGGCATGCGCGAGAGCGAAGTCATAGCTGATTTCCCAATACGGCGCCGGCAGGCCAGCCGACGCTGCCCGCGCCGAATCCCAGACACGCTGAGGAGTCACGATCAGACTTTCCTTTACGCCGAAAACCGCGTCGGAATCGAGATAGGGATCGCCCACCATGAACAGATGCGTGGCGATCGGACGAAAGCCGGGAGCGCCGACGACAAAGTGGATATGCGCCGGACGATACGGATGCCGACCGGCTGACTTGAGCATCTCACCGACCGGACCATCATCGGGGATGGGATACGACGAGGGCTTCACGGTTGTGAACGCGTAGCGGCCGTCGGCTTCGGTAGTGAAGACGCCGCGCAGGTTGAACGGCGGCTGGTTTGGATCCTGCACGTCGTAGAATCCGTTGGGACCGCTCTGCCATACATCGAGCGTCGCTCCGGCGATCGGCTGTCCGTCGAGGTCGCGCACCGATCCCATAACGCGCATGGGTTCGCCGCGGCCATCCTTGGAGATGGAGGCGCCCATCGGCAGACGCTGCGCACCGGCGCGATAAAACGGGCCGAGGACTGTGCTTTCTGTGCCGCCACCCTCGCGCCGGTGGTTGATCGCGTCGACCAGCATCGACACGCCGAGCGTGTCGGACAGGAGAATGAATTCCTGACGCTGACTCGAGCACATCTGTCCTACTCGCGTCAGGAACGCGATCGCCTGGCTCCATTCGTCGCGAGTCGGCTCAAGCTCGCGCGCCATCGCATGCAGATGGGCAATGACGACATCGAGAATCTGCCGCATCCGCGCGTCCTTGCAGCCCGTGTTGCGGGCTTGCACGACCCGGGTCGCGTTTTCTTCGGTGAACAGCTCCATCCGATTCTCCAGTGAGAGCGCAACGCGAGCGAAAGCCGATCAGCGTTTGAGCGGCGTGCCAGCGAGCCAATCCGCGCCGTCCGCGTAAAGGCATTCGACTGCCGGTCCTTTGAGCATCGGCATGTCGCGCTTGACCGTGAAGCCTATTTTTGTCTGCAGATAAGCCAGATGACAGTAGCCTTCGGGAAATTGCGCAAGCAGCGCCGGATCGAGCGTGAGCTGGGCGCCGGGATCGAGCGGGTCGATCCGGTCTTTTTCGTAGATCGGCTGGCGCAGCACGATCGCCCACTTGTCGTCGCGTTTTTCGAGGAAATCGTAAAAACGGCCGGTGCAGACGACATCGCACGCGACACCATCCACGCTTGCCCGCTGCGATATCGTCATCTTGGTTTGGGCGATCGCACGCGCACCGGCGACGTCGATCGCCGATCCGCCAAGGAAGTGAAGAATGCTCACGCCCTTGTTCCAGCCTTCGCGGCTGACCTCGATGAAGCGCTCCGCGGATCCCTGGAACCAGGTCGCCA
>VBCZ01000124.1 GCA_005889025.1 Betaproteobacteria bacterium | reverse complement strand
ACCACCGGAATACTAGTCGTGGCGTTTTTTGCTGCGCGCGTCGACGGGATGCAGGTCCCCACGATCGCGGCCGGGTCGCGCTTGACCAAAGACGCGGTTAGTTGTGGAAACTCGTACGCGGGGGCCCAGTGTACGTCGATGACTACGTTCTTGCCGTCGATCCATCCAAATTCCCGAAGCCCCTCCTTAAATGCGCCGAGAAAAACGCCGCGGTCTGCCTCCGACCCTTGGGATAGATAGTCGATATGCGGGGTCTTCGCACCATACACTTGCGCTAAAGATGAATATGGCGCCGCGAGCGCGCTGGCTCCAAGTGCTTTACGCATGCGCGACCTCAACCGTGAACCGCTGGCCACATGCCACGGAGGCCGCAGCGGCGGCCTTGGGCCGAATTACGCGGAATCGTCTCCTGCCTGTTTACTGGTGCGTATGCGTGCGCCGCCGCCTCCTTGGGTCATCGCCACCGTGAGTTGATTTTCGCCAGAGTCCTCGCGAGAGTGGCTTTGGTGACTTCCGAAGTAGATCCTGTAAGAGCGTAGTAGCCACAAGCGGAGTAGGCTGCCACTGTCGGCCCCCACGCGAGTAGTCGCGCAAGCGCCGATTCCGACCGTAAAGGCGGCGCGGCGATGAGGACACAAGAAATCGGATATCAAGACAAGCCCGTCGAATCGATCCGCGCGCTCCAGCCGTTCTACGTGGCGCAATTGACGCGACCGACGTGAGTGCATCCGAAAAATCCGCTAGGTATCCGACAATCGCGAGGGCATGATCATGAAGACTACGGCCGATCGATCCAGTCGGCGCGGCGTTCTCGCCGTCCTCCTCCTGGGTGTCGCGTCAGGCGCCGGGCTTGGTCCGGCGTTCGCACAGCCATTCCCAAACAGGCCCATCCGCCTAGTCGTTCCTTTTCCACCGGGCGGGCCGACCGACATCGTCGCGCGCCCTCTCGCGCAGATGCTTGGCGAGTCGCTCAAGCAATCGGTGATCGTCGACAACCGCGGTGGCGCCGGCGGCTCGATCGGTGCCGACTTGGTCGCCAAATCACCCCCCGACGGGTACACGCTCCTGATGGGAACTGTCGGCACGAATGCGATCAACGGCGCGCTCTACAGCAAGCTGCCCTATGACCCGGTTCGTGACTTCACTCCGATCACGCTTGTCGCGAGCGCCCCCATTGCCGTGGTCGTGAACCCGACGGTTGGGATCGCTTCGGTGAAGGACCTGATCGCGCATGCGAAGTCGAACCCCGGAAAGGTGAGTTTCGGATCGGCGGGCAATGGTACGCCGGGCCACCTGACCGGCGAGATGTTCGCCACGGCGGCGGGGGTGAGCCTCCAGCACGTGCCCTACAAAGGCAGTGCCCCAGCGATTACTGATCTGCTCGGCAACCAGATTCCGATGATGTTCGATCCGCTTCAGTCGGTGATCCAGCACGTACGCTCCGGCAAGCTCCGCGCGCTTGCGATAAGTGGAAGGATTCGTTCTCCCGCGCTCCCCGACGTGCCGACGCTCGGCGAAGCGGGTGTCAAGGATTTTGAGTCAACCGCATGGTGGGCAGTATTCGGGCCGGCCAACATGCCTGCCGAAATCGCCCGTACGCTGCGCAACGAGATCGAGCGGATCGTACGCTCCGATGCATTCGAACAGAAACTCGGGAACCTCGGGGTGCAACCGTCGACGGAACCCCTGTCACTGGCTGAGTTCAAGAAGAGGGAAGTGGCGAGATGGGGCAAGGCGGTCCGCGATTCGGGCGCGACGGTGGATTGATGAGGGGGACGTGACGGTGCTGCTAAACGATGAAGAGACCGCCATGCTTGCCGGCAAACTCGGCGAAGTGCCGAAGATCGCGCTGATGCATCAGATCAAGGTCGGCGAGTTCTTCGGGGCGGAGAACTTCGTGGCAGTGACACAAGCACATGTGATGGCCGATACCGAGAGCCTTGGCGAAGCGGGCGTGAGATGGCTGGAGTCACTTGCCGCGACGAAAGTCGGAAATCGCACTGTCCGCATCCCGACGATTACCGATCCCCGAGGAACGGATTTCACCAAGGCGAGGCAACTGAAGCAGGCCGACTGGATGATCGATCTCGAACGCCGCGCGATTGCCGCGTTGGTGAAGCTCGGCGTCTCGATGACCGACACCTGCATCAACTACCAGACGGTGCTTGCCGCCACGCGTGGCGAACACGTGGCCTTCGGGGATACCGGAGTGGTGATCTATTCAAATTCGGTTTGTGGCGCGCGCTCCAATTTCGAGGGCGGACCGTCGGCGCTGTCGGCGGGGCTCACCGGGCGCACGCCGCGCTACGGCTTCCACCTCGATCGGAACCGGCAGGCCACTTTGCGCGTGCGCGTCGGCTGGACACCCGAGTCCCTTAACGACTGGGGTGCGCTGGGTGCTGTCATTGGCCGCATTGCCGGCAACTACTGGGCAGTACCGGTGGTTGAGGGGATCGAGCGCGCGCCGACCTCCGACGAGTTGAAGCATTTCGGTGCAGCAATGGCGAGCTTCGGGTCGGTCGCGCTGTTTCACATTGTCGGCATTACGCCGGAGGCTTTCCGGCTCTCCGACGTGGCCGGCGACCGGTTGCCGGAGCATCGCGCCGGCCGTGCCGAAGTGAAGGCGCTGCAGCAATCCTACGCTGCGGACTCGAAGGTGGACGTAGTGGTTTTCTCGGCGCCGCAACTGAGCCTCTACGAGTTGCGCGCACTCGCTGATCTCTGCGACGGCCGCAAGTTCCAGATCCCGCTGCTGGCGGTCACGAGTCCGCAAGTAAAGCCCGATTCCGACCGTTTCGGCTATACCGGGCGGATCGAAGCCGCCGGTGGAACCGTCTACTCTGGTATGTGCTTCTACCAGTCGTATGCGCGTGAGATCGCGGAGGCCAACGGCTGGAAGACCTTGGCTACCAACAGTGCCAAAATGGTCAACATCCTGGGCGGCTACGGCTACGTGCCAATCCTCGCGTCGATGGAGGAATGCGTGGACGCGGCACAGACCGGGA
>VBCZ01000491.1 GCA_005889025.1 Betaproteobacteria bacterium | reverse complement strand
AGGTCGGCTGCGATCGCACGAAGATCGAGATCCGCGACCGCGAGATCCCAGCGCGCTTGCTTGCGCTCGATGCGGGCGCCGCCGGCGATTCGGCCGTTTTGGCCGACGGTGGCTTCGATGCTATCCAAGGCCAGCGCTTCTGCAACGAAGGCAAACGATGACGCAATCGACGCGATCGGCAGGCGATCGGCGGATACCGGTCCGGCAGTCGCATTGCGGGCGTTGAAGCGTCCGTACACGCGGCGTTCCCCGTCGCCGGCCCCGTCGACGGTCATCGACAAAGCGGTTGCCGGAAGACGCGCGTCGAACCGCGCAAGGTCGACATCGGCGAGCTCCGCGCGAGCCTCGGTGAGCCAGGCGCGGTCGAACGGCGCAACGCGCGCGAATCCCTTGAGACGGGCTCCCTCCGCCGATGCTTCGCCGGAAAGCATCAGTGCGTCGAGCGTGCCTGCGATGGCGAGCGATGCGCTTGCACGACGCAACTCGTCGCTGCCGGCAAAAGCGACGATGCCGGTCGCGGCGAACGGACGGCTCGCGTCCAGGGCGATGTTCCCGCGCAGCGCACCCCACTCACTGTCGAACGCCAGCTCCTCGAGGGCATGGCGCAGGGATCCACCGCTGAAGTGAAACGCGAGTCGAGCGAAGCGCCAGCGGTTCTCGCCGCTTTCGACGTCGAGATGGGCGATGGACGCGCGTTGAATCTCGATCTGCCAGGGCAAGGCGAGCGACGCGGGTGGCGCGCTGATTCCCTTGCCGGGCTTGAGCAGCAAGCCGACGGAGGACGCGCCGACGGTGTCGATACGTACGCTTTGCGCCAGCAACGCCCTTGGCGACCAGGTGAACTCGACGTTGTCGGCGACGAGACGAAGGTCGTCGTCCTCGTAGATGACGCGCGCAACGCGCACCGTGCCGGCGAGCGTCCCTTCCACGCCTTCGAGCTTGAGTCTGTCGGCGCTTCGCGATCGGGCTTCGCTCGCCGCCCAGCGAAGCCCCGCATCGCTGAAAAAGACCCACCAGGCGCCGCCCGCCAGCAGGCTCGCAAAGAGCACGATGACGGCGAGCGCGGAGAACAGCGCGAAGCTGCGGCGGCTTCGCTTCAAAACGACAACCCCACGGAGAGATGCATGCGCACTGTCTTGGCCGCTTCGCCATACGCAACGTCGAAGCGGAAGGGTCCGATCGGCGTTCGCAATCTCGCACCGACACCGTAGCCGTAAACCGGTTTCAGATCGCGGACTCGGTCCGCTGCATTACCGGCGTCCACAAACGTCGCAAGGCCCCACGAAGCGCCAAACCAGCGCACGATCTCCGCCGTGGCAATGGCGTAGTAACGGCCCGGCACCGTGGCATCGCCTGCGCGCGGCCCCAGGCTCTGATACGCGTAGCCGCGAACCGTGGTATCGCCGCCGGTCCGGAACAGCAATGGCCCGGGTATGCCATGCGATGACGAAGCCGCGACCGCGCCGGCCTCGGCTTTGAGTAGGAGTTGCGTCTTCAGATCGACAGCCACCCAACCCGCCGTCTGTATCACAGTGCGGCCGAAAGCACGACTCGACACGCCCAGCGGCGCGGCGCCGACCTGCGCGTTGATCACGTAACCGCTGCTTGGCGAAAGCAAGTCGTCGACCCGGCGCCATGCCCGACCGTAATCGAAATAAAGCGCATGTGCGCGCTGCGAATCGGCATTGAGCGGCTGCTGCTTGGACACGTAATACGTCGCGCCATAGGTATGCTGATTGCGCTCGTCGGCCGTCCGCCGTTTCCATCCGAAAAGGAGATCCTCCATCGCGAGCCCCGAAATATCGGTGTGCTCGAGGCTTGCACCGAACGAATCGGTGTATTCGGGCACGCGCGGAGGAAGGACGAAGCGCAGTGTCGCGTTCTGCACCTTCGCCTCGGCGCGGATGTCGGCGTGAAGCTGCAAGCCGTCGCCATCGAGGTTGACGTCGTCGTAGCTGAGCTGTCCGCGATAAAGCGTGTCGGTTGAAAATCCGACGCCTGTGGTGAATTTCCTCCTCGGGGCTTCGATGACGGTGACGTGGACCGGCGCGGCATCCGCGTGCGAGGGGTCGGCGTCCAGCGTCGCCTGTGCGCTGGCGAAATATCCGCTCGAGTTCAGGCGCCGCAGAAACGCGTTGAGAGAGACTTGCGTGAAAGGATCGCCGGCTGCGAAAGTCGACAGATTGCGCACCTTGTCTTCGGTATATTTCTTGAGCCCGGAGACTTCCAGTGAGCCGAAGCGAAACGGCGGACCGCTGTCGATCGTGATGCTGAGGTCGGCGGTTCGGGTGTCGGGATCGATCGACGCCTCGCTTTCGATGAGCTTCGCCGCGGCGTAGCGATCGCTCGCGAGCGCGGACACCGCGGCGGATTTGGCGGCTGTCCAATCCGCCTGACGAAAGATCGAACCTTTGGGCAGGGACCACCGCTCGCGCACCCTGGCGATCGCTTCACCGCCGAATGGCGTGTCGGTTACGGCCGGTCCGGTCACCGAGATCGCAACGCCTGCGATTCGCGTCGGCTCGCCTGGCTCGACCCGGATTCGAACCGTCGCAGGCGTCGTGGTGCCGTCCACATCGGCGCTGACCGTCGCGGAAAAGTATCCTTCCGCTTCGGCCGCATCACGTGCTTGCGCCTTGGCTTCGGCGACCAGAAGCTCGAAGAATTCCGGCGTCAGCTCCGCATATTCCTGCCAGCGCACGATGTCGAGACTATCCTGGATTGCGCCCTTCAACGGCGTCGGCGCGACGATCTCCACCCGATAACGAACCCCTTTGGCGTCTTCTGCCGCCTGGGCGGTCGACCACAGACACGCGTAAAGCGCGATGGTTGATGCCGCAAGGCTGAGCAAAAGACGTGGGCCAGCGCGGCGGCGACGGCGGTATCGGCTTGGACGGAGCAACGCAAACACGCGAATGGATCAAGCGGGACGAAACGCCGTCGCGCGGTGACCCAGCTCGATCCGACCGCGGAAGTGCTATGCAGCGTGAAGCGAGGTTATCCGGCGCGGAGCCGCCACGTCAAGGCGCCCGCCTCCCGCCTTGCTTCCATTCGAGGCGAAGCTTCGCTTAGCTCATGAATCCGACATCGCTGCCCGGAAACTTGGAGAGGTTGGGAAACACGCTGTTGAGGTCGGCTGACTGCACGCCGAACCACCGCGCAAGCGTCGCGCCATATTGGTCGACCGCAATCGAGGGTAGCCACCGGCCCTCCGCTTCTGCATCGCTTGGTCCGCCGAGAATCAGTTGCGGATACTGGCCGTAGATCGCGCCACCCTTGACCGCATCGCCGATCACGAAATGATGGCTGCCCCAGGCATGGTCCGTTCCCCCGCCCGACGCGGGTTGCAAAGTGCGGCCGAAATCGGACAAGGTGAACGTCGTGACCTGACTCGAGACGCCCAGCGCAGCGGTCGCATCGTAGAACGCCTTGAGCGCGGGTGACAATTCCTCAAAAAGGTTTCGCTGACGGTTGATCTGATCGCCGTGCGTGTCGAAGCTTCCCAGCTGAACGAAAAATATCTGCCGCCTGGCCCCCGTCGCCGCGCGCGCTTCGATCATTTTCGCCACTTGGAAGAGCTGCCTTGACGTGCCGGTGTTGAGGTTCGCGAATAGTGGCGCGACGGTCGAGTTTGCGTTGGCGAGTATCGGATTCACCGTCGTCGACAGCTGCAGCGCCTGTGTGCCGATGGCATTGGCGCTCGAAACAAAAGCGTTCGAAGAACCCTGTGCGAGCAACTGCTTGACCGCCGCGAGTCGGGCGGCGGCCGCCGCGCTGCTGTTGTAGCCGGCAAGCGCAAATGATCCGGTCACCGGGATCGTCAGCGGAGTCGTCGCGGTCCCGGTGGTGAAGAGGACCGTGCCGTCTAAAGAAGTAATCACCGGGAAGCCGGTAGCCGCGTTGAACGAGGCGACTTTGTCGGCGATCCGGCCCCCCCACCCTGTTCCGGAGGGGCTGCCGGAGATCGAGCTTTGCCATTGCGCTTGCTGGTCGGCATGCGAATAGAGCGACAAGGGCCGCAGTCCGGCGTTGTACTGCGCTTTTGTCGTCGGCTGCAGGAGTGTCCCGACATTGGCGAGTATCGCCAGCTTGTTCTGCGCGAACAGCGCTTGCAACTCCGTAAGCGCGGGGTGAAGCCCAAAGGGAGTGCCGACATTGACAGGCTGTATCGGGAGCAGCGACGCTTGGGCGAGGTTGATCCCGGACGACTCCGGGCGGGCGGCCGCGTATTGGCCATACCCTGCCGTGTCGATCGGAATCAGCGTGTTGTTGCCGTCGTTTCCGCCGAACATGAATACGCAGACCAGCGCCTTATAGTCGCCGGTGGCCTGCGCATGAGCGCTGGCCACGAAATTCACGAGATCGAGGCGCGACGCGAGGCCGAACGCAGACAGCGCGCCGAGACTGCGAAGAAACTCTCGCCGACCGGGGTAGTTTTTCATCTTAGCGCTCCACTTGGTACTGCGGTGATGTGACGACGAGGTAGAACGCCGTCTTCGCGCGCGTCAGCGGATCGTTTGCGGAAACCGCGTTGACCGCGTTGATGATCGACGAGCGCATCGCGGCGGGCATTGTCCCGTGCATCAGGCTCGAGTTGAGCTTGTCGGCCAGCGCAGCGGGGCTGCCGGCGAGCGCGGACAACGCGCTCCAGTTCGGCGTCGTTCCGATCGCCCCCGGCAGCGTGGCGAGCGGCGCGATCGTTCCGAACGAGAAAGTGTTGGCGAAATTGTAGCGGTTGATCGCGGTCGCCGAGTTCTGAATCGCGAATTCGGGTCCCAGAATGTCCGTGTCAGGCAGCTCGTAAGTCGGCGGATAGTAGTTGAAAACCGACGCGGGATAAAACAGCCTCTGCCCGAGCGCTGTGCTTTGCTGTCCGAAGAAGACGCCGTCGCTCTGGGTGTCCAGCGCTCGCGCCGCAGCGGCCATGAATAGCACGGGCTCGCGCAGCTTGCCGTAGGTGGGATCGAGCTTGATCGCGCCGCGCGCTTCCGGATCGGTGAGGATCGCGTTGATGACCGCCTTCATATCTCCGCGCACGCCCTGGCTGTTGTTGTCGAATACCGCCGCGACGCGTCTTACATACTGCGGCGTGGGATCGCTGGTCACCAGTTTCTGAATGAGCTGCTTGCCGATGAACGGTCCGACGTTGTGGTGCATGAAAACGTTATGGACTGCGCCGGTAAGGTCGGACTGAATCGACTGGGCGGCGGGAAGCGTCGCACCGCTGAGCAACGACTTCGCGTTCTTGTCGTGGTTGGAGTCGACCGGCACCATGTCGCCTAGGAAATTCTTGGGGTTGTGCCTTCGCGCAGGCACCCCGGGCAACACCGGATAGGTCCAGCCGGTGAAAGCGTGCGCAAAGCCCTCGATGGTGTCCTGATAGTACGTGGGAATCGGTGCCCCGCCGGCATCGAGCATCTGCGTGCCGTCCGGGTTGAGCTCCCACACGCCGATCGAGAACAGCTGCATGAGCTCCCGAGCGTAATTTTCGTTCGGCTGCACACTTCCCGAGGGCTTGTCGTTGTTGACCATGTTGAGGTAGTCGCCCATGACGGACGACAGCGTGACCTTGGTCAGGATGTCCTCGTAATTCCCGAATGCGTTGTCTCTAAAAATCTGCTGGTACGTCGCCATCCCGTACGCAAGACTGACATCGAGTCCTGACGTCACGAGAATCTGCGACAGCGCAAATGCCACACGCTGGCGCAACTGGTCGTTGGATGCGATCGCGTCCTGGAAAAACGCGTTCTGCAGCAGGAACAGCGTGTAGTAATCGCGAGCGCACTGCGGGTCGGGATCGGTCGCGCAGAAGGTCGCCTGCTGGCCTGCGGGCACGTATTTGATCGCCGGGTACGGGCTTACGGGCGCCGCGAATTGTTCGTTCAAGAATCCCTGCACGCCGACCGCCCGAACGTGCGCAACGAGCGCGTCGGTCGGGCCGAAAGTCGATTGCTCGAGCAGGCGCGCCACGTCGGCCTGAAGCTGGCTGGAGGACAGCGGCGAGCACATGACGACGCCTTCGAGTTTCGACGACGGCGCCATGTGCTCGAACATGGTCAGGTCAATCAGGAAGCGATGGCTGGCCTGCGAGACGTCCACGCTCCGGTAGACTGGTGTCGCTGCTGGGTTGGCGCAGGGTCCGTTTAAGCTCTTAGGCACTTCGATATAGAACGCGATCGCATCGAAGGTCCACGCGGGATCCTGCCTCGTGCGCGCGCACTCATTGGCATCGGCAGTATAGAAGCGCGAGCTCGGACTCGTGGTGCCCGTTGCGGAGAATCGACAGACCGGAACGGCGTTCGGATCGTCACCGGGATTCGCCCATGCATTCCACGTGACGCCGGTACGCGTCCATCCGCTGACCGTTCCCTGATCGAGCATCGCAGCTTCGGTGGAAGACGCGGTGATGAAAAATTGGTTCAGGGTTGCGTTGTAATACTCGACGACGCTCGCGGTGGGCTCGAGCGCCGATGCACCGAGCGCGCACGTAGCGGCACCGACGCCGGCGACGATCTTGAGCACGCGGACAGCTCGATCGATTTTTCGAGTGCGCATCTTGGTTCCTCCTTGATGGGTCTTCCGGCATGGGCCTTTGCCGCAGGATATCCGTCTACGTCCGATGATAGCGAAGGTCTGGGAAAACGCCTTGATGCTCGTTTGTAACGTATTGTGACTCGACAAACACGTAGCGTAATCCCGCCGAAGCAACAATGTCATCGGCATGAATCATTGGATTGGCGCCGTGCGCACCGCCGGAATCAACAATGCATTGGGCGGGAGTGAGATCTCACACGGGGCCTGAATGCTACAAGAACTTCTTTTCGCGAAGTTAGATGTAAAACAAGTCCTAACTATCTATTTTTTATCATATTATCTTAAATCCGCCACAATGAAGCTAAGCCTTTGTTCGCAATACATAATTAGATTGACCCTCGTAAGGCTTTCACATATAGTGGCCCAAGGTGGTAAAAAGTGGGTCAAAGTGGGCGCTCACCCTGAGGGGAGGCGCAGGAAAGGGGAGGA